>NZ_JQMR01000001.1:1172500-1472500 GCF_000744825.1 Carnobacterium mobile DSM 4848 | reverse complement strand
GACTATGTAGAAGACGAAGATGAAGAAGAAGAAGAAGAGCTTCTGGTAGACAGTGACGGCGTAGTCATTGAAGAAGAAGATAAAGAAGACATCGGAAAATACAAACAAGACCTTAGTGAAATTGGCGCCGATGACGAAGATACTGAAGATGAATTGCCAGATGGTGTAGAAGGCGAATTGAATGTAGTCGATGAGTACGATGAACCAGATGACGATGATGACGACTTTAATTTAAGCACGCACTAGTAAATGAATTGCCTTCATTTCGAACTGCTTTTTTAGAGTCAGCAAAGAAATGAAAAATAAAGATAAAACTCTTGACGAGGGTAACTTAAGACTGTATTATCTTTGTTGGGCTCCCTTAAAGGATTTTTAAGGGACAAGGACTAAAAGTAATTTATTGGCTCCCTATTCTTAACGGAATAGGGAGCCTTGTTTTTTTTGTTTGACTACCCAAATTAAGCCAAAAGGAGTTCGATAAAATGACGAAGTATATTTTTGTAACAGGTGGAGTGGTCTCTTCAATTGGTAAAGGTATTGCAGCAGCTTCTTTGGGACGATTATTAAAAAACCGCGGATTGAAGGTCACCATTCAAAAATTCGATCCTTATATCAATGTGGATCCAGGAACAATGAGTCCATACCAACATGGGGAAGTATTTGTAACGGATGATGGCGCAGAGACTGACTTAGATTTAGGTCACTACGAACGCTTTATTGATATCAATTTAAATCAATATTCGAATGTAACGACTGGAAAAGTATATTCTGAAGTTATCCGCAAAGAACGGAAAGGTGAATACCTAGGAGCAACGGTTCAAGTCATTCCGCATATTACAAACGAAATCAAAGAAAAAATTATGCGTGCCGGACAAACCACAGATTCAGATATCGTGATTACTGAAGTCGGCGGTACCGTTGGAGATATTGAATCTTTGCCGTTTCTAGAAGCTTTGCGTCAAATGAAAAGAGAAGTAGGATCCGATAATGTAGTCTATATCCATACTACGCTTATCCCTTATTTAGGCGCTGCCGGAGAAATGAAAACAAAACCGACCCAACATAGCGTTAAAGAATTAAGAGGATTAGGAATCCAACCTAATATTTTAGTGGTGCGTACTGAACGCCCAATTTCACAAAGCATGAAAGACAAATTAGCTTCATTTTGTGATGTAGCACCTGAAGCAGTAATTGAATCATTAGATGTTGACACGTTGTATTCCATTCCGTTGAACTTGCAAAAACAAGGAATGGATCAAATCGTTTGTGATCATCTGAAAATCGATGCTCCACCTGCTGATATGACGGAATGGATCAAGTTAGAAGAAAAAGTGTTGAATTTATCTAAAAAAACTAAAATCGCCTTAGTTGGTAAATATGTCGAACTGCCAGATGCTTACTTGTCAGTGGTAGAGTCATTGAATCATGCAGGTTATGCAGAAGATTCAGAAATTGAAATAGCGTGGATCAATGCGGATGAAGTAACGTCAGAAAACGTTGTTGCAGTATTAAAAGATGCAGATGGTATTCTAGTCCCTGGCGGCTTTGGTGACCGTGGATTAGAAGGGAAAATTGCTGCTATTCAATATGCCCGTGAAAATAGGGTTCCTTTCTTTGGAATTTGTTTAGGCATGCAGTTAGCTTGTGTTGAGTTTGCTCGTAATGTAGCAGGACTTGAAGGCGCACATTCTGCCGAAACAGATCCAGAAACACCTTATAACATCATTGATTTGATGGTTGATCAAAAGGATGTAGTCGAAATGGGCGGAACATTACGCCTTGGATTATACCCATGTAAATTAAAACCAGGTTCTGTTGCAGCTGAAAACTATGACAATATGGAAGTCGTGCAAGAACGTCACCGTCATCGTTACGAATTCAACAATGAGTACCGTTCGTTATTAGAAGAAAAAGGGTTAGTATTCTCAGGTGTTTCACCAGATAACCGCTTGGTTGAAATCGTTGAATTGTCAGATCACCCATTTTATGTGGCTTGTCAATTCCATCCAGAATTTCTTTCACGGCCGAATCGCCCACAAAAACTATTCTCAGGTTTTGTGAAAGCTTCATTAAAAAATCAGCACTAATATTTGTTTTAATCTCATTGAGAATCGCGACAAATGGCTGAATAAGTATGGAAATAGTTTATTTTGTTTGGTATAATGAAAATGTTGGCTAGGGGAAGACCTTGGCAAATAATATCTTTTCCTTAAGGAGGAAAATACATGAGTCGTTTAGTTAGTATGACAGATATGTTAAATAAAGCATTAGAAGGTAAGTATGCTGTAGGTCAATTCAACATCAACAACCTTGAATGGACACAAGCGGTTTTAGAAGCTGCTGAAGCAGAAAAATCTCCAGTAATTTTGGGTGTTTCTGAAGGTGCTGGAAAATACATGGGCGGTTCAAAAGTTGTTGCTGCAATGGTTGAAGCGTTAATGGAAACAATGAACATTACTGTTCCTGTTGCTCTACATTTAGACCATGGTTCTTCTTTTGAAAACTGTAAAGAAGCAATTGATGCAGGATTTTCTTCTGTAATGATCGATAACTCAGCATACCCAATTGATGAAAATATTGCTGCAACTAAAAAAGTCGTAGAATATGCTCATTCAAAAGGCGCTTCTGTTGAAGCTGAAGTAGGAACAGTTGGCGGAACGGAAGATGGCGTTACTGGAGGAGTTCAATACGCTGATGCTCAAGAATGTCTACGTATGGTTAAAGAAGCAAACATTGATGCACTAGCTGCAGCTTTAGGTTCTGTTCACGGAGACTACGAAGGCGAACCTGTTTTAGGTTTTGACGAAATGAAAGAAATTTCTGAATTAACACATGCTCCACTTGTTTTACATGGTGGATCTGGAATTCCTGAATTCCAAATTAAAAAAGCAATTGAAAATGGTCACTCTAAAATCAATGTGAATACTGAGTTGCAACAAGTTTGGACTGCAGCTGTTCGTGAAAAATTAGCTACTGATGATAAAGTTTACGACCCTCGTAAAGTTATTGCACCAGGTAAAGAAAAAATTGTTGAAAAAGTTAAAGAAACTATGCAACGTTTTGGTTCATCAAACAAAGCATAAATTCCCACTGTACAACACATTAGCAAGAAAAAAGAATCAGAGCCAAAGTCGCGTTAACGCGACTTTGGCTCTGATTCTTTTTTTAGGGTTCTATTATTTTTAGTGTTGGTAAGAAGAATGAGTCTATTCCACAACTTGAAATTTTCGGAGGAATAGCGGCTCCTTGCAGCCATGTAAAGGATTCAATGCGAATTACGAAGCGGTTAGGCTTCGTTTGAGGCTTGAAAGGCTGGAGACAAGTAAGGCTCCAGTCGTTCCCATGGCTCTTGCAAGCAGACGCGTAAATTCCGGAGGAAATTTCATTATTAAGCATGACTAACACAATTCGATAAAGAACCTTTTTTAGAATGTGCATTTTAAATGAAAGAAAGCACGTTTCACTCATCAAATTTTCATTTTCTCCCTTCTTCTAGTAATAAAAAAATATAAAAATTGTATGTTAGTGAATAGTGTAGTAACATAGAACAGTGTATTTAAGTGAACGAAAAGCAAAAATATATGTTAACTAACCTCGTGTTAATCTCGTTGTACCGGCTTTTATAAACAGCTTTTTCAATGTAGGTTTAACCTATCTGCTCCATTCAACTTCCGTGTACTTGACCGTCTAGTTTTTTTGCCGTTTTTTTCAAAGAACCAAAATGATTAAATCACATTAAAATACTGCTTCATTGTCAATCGGGTTCTAGAATGGATTGTAGTGTAGAAAGAGAATCTTATAAGAGACATCAATTGTCTCTTACTATTTTTTTAGTTATAAATTAAGAAATAAGTTTCTTTAAGAATTGAATAGTATATGTAAAATAAAAAAATCGTTAAATTAATGAAGTGAGGGTATTAAATGAATAAATTAGTTATTAATGGGGGAAAAAAACTTTCTGGAAAAGTCACGATCACTGGGGCAAAAAATAGTGCAGTCGCTTTGATTCCGGCTTCAATTTTAGCAGATTCTCCCGTAACGTTAGAAGGTGTACCAGATATTCAAGATGTTCATTCGCTAATTGAAATCTTAAATGTGATGCATGTTAAGACTTCTTTTGACGGATCAACATTAGTTATCGATCCAACTGAAATGATCTCTATTCCTATGCCAAATGGAAAAATACAAAGTTTACGAGCTTCTTATTATTTTATGGGAGCTTTGTTAACAAAGTACGGACAAGGAGTTGTTGGATTGCCAGGCGGCTGTTTCTTAGGACCGCGTCCAATCGATCAACATTTGAAAGGGTTCCGTGCACTAGGAGCAACAGTTGAAAATGAACTAGGCGCGATGTATTTGAGAACTCCTGAAGAAGGAATGACCGGTACTCGAATCTATCTAGACGTTGTTTCTATTGGAGCAACAATTAATGTTATGCTGGCAGCAGTCAAAGCTAAAGGGACAACCATTATTGAAAATGCAGCTCGTGAACCTGAAATTATTGATGTAGCTACATTATTAAATAATATGGGAGCCAAAGTTCGCGGTGCCGGTACAGATATCCTTCGCATTGAAGGAGTAGAGGAATTACATGGTTGCCGTCATACTGTTATTCCAGATCGAATTGAAGCTGGAACTTATCTAGCCTTAGCTGGTGCAGTCGGCTCAGATGTTGTAATTCAAAATGTGATCGTTGAGCATTTGGAAGGACTGCTAGCTAAAATGGAAGAGATGGGAGTTCCGATGGAAATTGGAGAGGACAGCATTCGCGTGAAAGAGGCATCTAAGCCATTAAAACCGATAGCAGTCAAAACGCTGCCGTATCCTGGTTTTGCAACAGATTTGCAGCAGCCGCTAACCCCATTGATATTGAAAGCTGCAGGAGAATCTTCTATTTTAGACACTATTTATGCTAAACGAGTGAAACACATCCCAGAATTAGTCAGAATGGGAGCACGTGCTCGAGTAGAAGGCGAATTGATTCTATTAGAAGGACCATGTGAATTAAAAGGTGTAGAAGTAGAAGCGAGTGATTTAAGAGCAGGCGCTTGTCTGGTAATAGCCGGTTTAATGGCTGAAGGGACCACAACAGTTACAGGTGTTGAAAACATCTTACGAGGATATGACCATATTGTTGAGAAACTGACTGCATTAGGTGCCGACATCAAAATGATAAAAGCCGACGTATAGGAGCTAAAAATATGAGCGAAATATTAACGATAGAGCAATTAGAAGAGAAAACGTTAAAAGAGATTTATACTTTTGCCAAAGAATTAAAAATTCCTTATTACAGTCAAATGAATAAAAAGGAATTAGCTTTGGCGGTTATTCGTGCACAAGAGGAAAAACAAGGATTCTTTATTGCTGAAGGTGTGTTAGATATTATGGCGCAGCAAGACTTTGGCTTTTTAAGACCGATCAATTACACGCCCAGTAAAGAAGACATTTATATTTCCTCTTCGCAAATCAAACGCTTTGGTTTGCGTAATGGAGACAAAGTTACGGGAAAAGCAAGGCCGCCAAAACCGTCTGAACGTTATTATGGATTAATGCATGTAAACAAGGTGAATGGAAAGAATCCGGAAGAAGCTAAAGAACGTTCGCATTTTCCGGCATTAACCCCTTTATATCCTGATCGTCAGATGAAACTAGAAACAGAACAAGCTAAAATTTCTAATCGTATGATCGATATTGTAGCTCCGGTCGGATTTGGCCAACGTGGTTTAATTGTAGCTCCGCCAAAAGCGGGTAAAACGACTCTTTTAAAAGAAATCGCCAATGGAATCGCGAAAAATCACCCAGATGCAGAGTTGCTTGTGTTGCTGATCGATGAGCGGCCAGAAGAAGTAACAGACATTGAACGAAGCGTAAAAGGCGAAGTGATTTCTTCAACATTTGATCAACAACCGCAAAATCATGTGCGCGTTGCAGAACTGGTACTAGAAAGAGCGATGCGGTTAGTTGAAGACAAGCGAGATGTCATTATCTTGATGGACAGCATTACGCGTTTAGCACGAGCTTATAATCTAGTCATCCCGCCAAGCGGCAGAACGTTGAGCGGAGGGATTGACCCAGCAGCCTTGTATCGGCCAAAACGTTTCTTTGGAGCGGCGCGAAATATCGAAGAAGGCGGCAGCCTGACAATATTAGCTACGGCTTTAGTTGATACAGGTAGTCGGATGGATGACATTATTTATGAAGAATTCAAAGGAACCGGTAACTCTGAGTTGCATTTATCAAGAGAGTTAGCAGAACGACGTATTTTCCCTGCTATCGATGTCAAAAAATCGAGTACCAGAAAAGAAGAATTATTGTTGGATAACAGCCGCTTAGAAGAAATTTGGAAGTTGCGACACGCAATGACAGGTGACGCGTTAGAATTTACGGATCAATTTATCAAGTTTTTACGTAAAACAACCGACAATCAACACTTTTTTGAAGGCTTTTCTGAAAAGAACTTTACACAAACAAGAAACACCCGAAATCAGCGAAAATAAAAGTAAGATGCAGTTGAAAAAGTAGTACTTAGTGTAAAATTTTTGGTGGTAGAGAATTTAAAACGTTCAAAGCCGAACAATTCTTGTTTTTTATGAAATTGACAAAAAAAGAGGAAAGTCATTACAATACAATTATAGGTTCGTACGCCTAAATATAATCGTAGAGGATGACTTTCCGTGGATTTTAGTTTAACAGAAATTATCGAAATAATAAAGGGTTCCAATGATGGAATCGATGTAGAAAGAAAATTACAAGTTTATTTTTCAAATAAAATCAGCGATATGATGCAGGTTGTTTTAGAGAGTATCGATGATGGATTAGCAGAGGAATATAAGAAACAAGGCTATAGAATCGAGAAAAGAGATTTTCGTACGATTCAGTTTCTTTTTGGAAAAGTTACATTCAAGCGAAGAAGAATGAAAAAAGAAGCGGAAAAAGCACTTTATCCATTAGATAAAGAAATGGGCTTTATTTCAAGAGAAACGTTTTCTCCTCTTCTTTTACGGAACATTGCGGAGATTGCCTCCGGCACAGTATTAAGAAAAACGGCACAAGCAACGGCCTTATTAACGCCTTTTACGATCAGCCATACAAAAGTCAAAGCCGTCTTGGATACAGTGGGAGAGTTTCAACAGAATTACACAGAAAATCATCTTTTAGACGTCACTAAACTGACTGAGCCGAAAGAGAAAAAGAACGTTCCTTTTCTGTACATAGAAGGCGATGGGCTGATGTATAAAGAAATCAAAAAGAAACGTGGAGAGATCCATCGGATCCAAATTGCCGAAGGAGTCGAGAAAAACGGCAAACGAACTCGTTTAATAGGAACGCATTACTTCTCTTCCACAGACAGTACTGAAGTGGCTTGGAGTCTCGTGCAAAACTACCTTTATCTCAACTATGACTTAACAAATACGCTTGTCATTTCAAACAGTGATGGAGGTTCTGGATATGAATTCGATAAATTTAATGCGATCGTTCAAGGCTGCTTGCGTCATGAACATGTACGAGATACGTATCATGTGAATCAAAAGATCAAACAACGACTGAACTTCGTTCCTGAGTTACAATCTCCTCTAAAAAAAGCCATCCAAGATCACGAGTGGGAAGCAGTCGAAGCCGTTTTAGATACAGCTGATAGTATCATTGGAGACGAACAAGTAGCTCAACTAGAAGAGCAAATCAGACGATTAAGAGGCTACCTTTCAAGAAACTGGGAGTATTTGACGCCCATTTATAAACGAGGGCTGGGAGAAGCAGCGCACGGTATTGGAACTTGTGAGAGCAACCACCGCCCTTATAGCTATCGTGTAAAAGGCCAAGGAAAGTATTGGTCTAAAAAAGGATTGACCCATGTCGTTTATGTGATTGAGGGTTTAAAAAACGGAACCTTAGATCGAGCCATCATTGAACAGCAGCCGGAGTATAAGAAACAAGTCAGTGCGTCTTATAAAGCTGCCCTTAAGGCAGCCCATAAAAAAGTACCCCATCAAACTCATGAAGGCGTCCGTCATGGATCAATCCCTTATGCAAGTCGTTCCAGCAGCACGGGAAACTTGAGCGCTATTTTTAGCTATTAGCCAGCAAAAGAGTGGAGATCGTGCTGTGCACGAGATACGACTCGATCCTTGATAAGGGGTTTTCCTTTAGTAGACTGATGATAGAGACGTGTTTAAATTTTTTTGAAAGGAACAGGTAATAGGGTTCAAGAGAAACGGGCCCCTTGTCAAGGATTTGCGAGAAAAACGATAAGAAAACCGAACAAAAAAACCAACTAATCCTATAATTGTTAGGAATAAAAAGTGGTTTACCCTTTTTTGTGATTTTACCGAGAATATCTTGACACTAACAAAGTAGTAAGATTTGTTTGCATTATGGCAAGAAACATGTTAGTATGCTAATGTTGTCTAAAAATAATAAAAACTCTGGTTCAGCAGATGCATCAGGGCAAAGGAGCGAGAACATATGAAACAAGAAATTCATCCAAAATATCAACAAGTTGTCTTCATGGATACTACAACTGGTTTTAAATTCTTGTCTGGTTCTACTAAACATTCAAGTGAAACTGTTGAGTGGGAAGATGGTAACACTTACCCATTAATCCGTGTTGAAATTACATCTGATTCACACCCATTCTATACTGGACGTCAAAAGTTCACACAAGCAGATGGACGTGTCGACCGTTTCAACAAAAAATACGGTTTGGCAGATGCAAACGCAGCCGAATAAAATCAAATTCTTTGAAAGCTCCGATACTCGGGGCTTTTTTTGTACCCATTTTCCATATTGCGTGCTTTTTTGGAGGTTATTTGTTACGATGAATAAAAGAAAAGAGAGGTGTGCAAACTATGGTTTGGCTAGTTATGATCGTTATAATTGTCCTATTAGTACTAGTATACATCAGCTTGTATAATAATTTGGTTAAAGCGAGAATGTGGGTCAGAGAAGCGTGGAGCCAGATCGATGTCCAATTAAAACGTCGGAACGATTTAATTCCTAATTTAGTGGAAACGGTCAAAGGATATGCGAAACACGAACAAGAAACATTGACCAAAGTCATTCAAATGCGCAATCAATTAACTCAAATACCTTCTGAAAATCGAGAAGAACAAATGCAAGTTTCTAATCAGCTAACGGACTCTTTAAAGACCATTTTTGCACTCAGTGAAAATTACCCTGATTTAAAGGCTAATCAGAACTTTACCCAATTACAAGAAGAACTCACTTCTACGGAAAATAAAATTGCTTATGCCCGTCAATTATACAATTCGAGTGTAGCAACGTACAATATTAAATTACAAGCTTTCCCAAGCAATCTCGTAGCTGGTATACATGGATTTAAACCAGAAGCGATGCTAGAAACCCCTACTGAAGAAAAAGCTGTACCAAAAGTTTCTTTCTAAATTGGTCAGCTAAAAAATTCAGAATAGAAAAGAACTTAAGTGTTAAAACCACTCAAAAAAGTTGGACATTTTCAGAGTAGAGAAATCTACTCTGGTTTTTTTTTGTTGTTTTTTAAGCTGTTAGAGGCATGGAAGAAAGAGCGTATTCATAAAGGAGCAGGTTTATTTAGCGTAGCTTTTCTTTCGTGCCTTAAAGAGGATGAAATACTACTATTAAGACACGGAAAGTCCTTTTTTGTGACTTAAAGACGTTGAATAGCTATCTTTAGGGCACGTAATCTACTTTTGCGTGCCTTAAGTAGTTTGAATTACTACCTTTAAGTCACGCAAACTCAAACTTCCATGGATTTCTGCTTAATCAATTAAACCACTCCTCTCTAATTCAACTGATCCGATTAATGTACCGATTTTTTTGAATGTTCTTTAGATTTGTCGTTCCTATTTGCGGCAGGAAAGAAAGATCGAACGTCTAAAGAAAAAAGATTGGACGAAAATAGAGAATGTAGATTTTAGCCCCATTCAAAGAGCTGTGGTATACTTGAATTAAGGAATCTGATTGGATGAAAGGAAGGGGGCAGAGCATGTTATTCCAACAAATTGAGCAGAATAAGCGGAAAACGATTTTATTGATGGTTGGTTTTTTTGTTTTAGTTTTGATAATAGGCGGAGCGGTAGGGTACTTGAATTTCAGTAGTGCCCGGGCGGGGATTCTATTAGCTGCAATTGTGGCGGCGGGATATATGGGCTTGACCATTTCAAACTCTACCAATATTGTAATGAGTTTAAATAACGGAAAAGAAATTACCAGCAAAGAACAGTATCCGCTTTTATGGAATGTGGTAGAAGAATTGGCTTTGATCAGTAAAGTTCCCATGCCTAAAATTTATGTGATTGAAGATGCGAGTCCTAATGCATTTGCTACAGGCAATGCCCCTGATAAAGCAGCTGTTGCAGTGACTACTGGAATTATGGAACGGTTAAATCGAGAAGAGCTGGAAGGCGTGATGGCTCATGAACTGTCGCATATTCGCAATTATGATATCCGGTTGTCGACTATTGCTCTAGCTTTAACAGCCGTGATTGCGTTATTGGCTAATATGGGGACTCGGATGTTGTGGTTTGGCGGCGGTGGACGACGTAAAAATAATAAAAATGATACTGGCGGTTTAATTTTTATGGTGATTTCTTTAGTTCTGATTATTTTGGCTCCGTTGGCAGCAACGCTTGTTCAACTGGCGTTATCGCGAAACCGCGAATATTTGGCAGATGCTTCAGCAGTAGAGCTGACACGTAATCCACAAGGGTTAATTTCAGCATTAACTAAAATATCGGATAGTCCGCCTATGAAAAAAGCAGATCCCACCAGTGCAGCGCTATATATTGATAATCCCTTTAAAAAGAAAAAAAGCAGTTCTTTAATGGATACTCATCCTTCCATAGAAGCGAGAATAGAACGTCTGGAAGAAATGTAAAAACGATTGTTACCGGACTGACTTAATAAAACGCTTCCGATGCTTTCTTTGTAATGATAATATCATTGAATTGATACAGAAAAAAAACGGGTTCCGTAGTACAATGAAGAATAGGATAAAGTAAAAGGAGGGGCGAATTTTGTCTTCAGAATATATTTACGTTCATTTGGATGGTGTGACAAATTCAGTTTTAAGCAAAGGTCTTATACTGACAAATTATACAAAAATTATTAAAAAAGTACCTAAAAATATTCTGTTGCTGAATGCCTCGGAAGATATAGGTGATTTTGATGCTCATACTGGATTTCGAATCATTCGTGGAGTAGAGAATGTGCGTGCTTATTTTGATAATCATTTGCAAACTTTAACAGGCGGTTCGATTAAATGGATAGATTTTGAAAGTGTAGAGCTATTGAGACAGTTAACGCCTGTAGAAATCTCTGAGTTATTGTACATTGCCCATGCGTATACCCACCTTCACTCACCCTTTTATTATAAATTACAAAATAATTATATTTATTTATCGTTACCGGATAATTTCAGAAAAATATACTTTCGCTATTTAGAACAATTTTATGTATTGTTAAGCGATAATCTGACCGCTTTATTGGAAGCAAAATTCAATGAAAAGAAAAAGCTTTTTCGAAAAGCTATAACAATTAAATCCATACCAACTGAATTAGTCAAAGAACTAGTCCCTTACTTGCGAGAAGGAGTTATTTTTTCTTTTAAACAAATGCAGCATGAGGATACTATCTGTAAAATTCCGATTTTCTTAGTGGAAGATCGTTTAAGAGACGTTAATAAAACTTTTTCGAAAAATGAATTAATTGGAACGATTTGTTATGATAGCAGAGATGAGAGCTGGTCGTTGAAAGAAGAAGAGACGCTTCAGCCATTATTGAAATAAAATAGGTTAAGAGAACCCAGCCGTTTTCTTGGCCTTTTTTTGTCTTTTTTTAAAAAAATTTCAACCAGTGTAGATGGATGCCTATAAAGCAAAGAAGCAGTTAAATCTCTAAAAAAGAAGTTCGTATAGATAAGAACGGCTATCCCAAAATGCAGCCTGTTTTTATAAAAAAAAATATGATACAATAACGAATGAATTCACAAGAACTTTTATTGAAAAAGAGACTAAACGTTACAACTCGGAGGACAAACCAGATGAAAATCTTTCTAATTTATGGAGGGAAAAGCGCAGAACACGATATTTCGTTGCTGACAGCTTTCTCCATTATAAAAGAAGTATATTATGATTATTACGAAGTTGAACCCATCTATATTACAAAAGAGGGCGATTGGATAAAAGGAGAAACGATCAAGCAAGCAGATAGCCTTCGTTTTTCTGAAGCTTTGCGTTTGTCTGCGGCAAAAGAAGTGCATTTTGCTATAGAAGAAGGAGAGTTTTCTACAGGTATAGCCATTAATCCAAGCGAACTAAAAGAAAAAGATGCTGTTATCTTTCCAGTCTTGCATGGGCCGAACGGAGAAGACGGTACAGTTCAAGGGCTTTTTGAAGTTATGGGCATGCCTTATGTGGGGGCTGGTGTTTTGGCTAGCGCTTGTGGGATGGATAAAATCATCAGCAAGCAATTGTTTCAACAAGCTGGATTGCCGCAAGTGCCGTATGTTCCTATTCGGAAAGGTGACTGGATAGCAAATCCCGAAGAAGTGTTTAAAAAATGCGAAGGAACCTTGATCTATCCAATGTATGTGAAACCGGCTAATCTAGGTTCAAGCGTAGGAATCAGTAAAGCTGTAACGCGTGAAGAGCTGAAGACAGCAATTGATTTAGCTTTACAGTATGATCGTCGGGTCGTAGTAGAACAAGGAATCGAAGCACGTGAAATCGAGGTAGCGATTTTAGGAAACGATGATATCCATACGTCTGTTCCTGGGGAGTTAGTTAAAGAAGTTGATTTTTATGACTTTGATGCTAAATATATAAATAATGAAGTCACGCTGCAAATTCCGGCACTGATTTCGGAAAAAGTAGAAAAACAACTTCGCGAGTATGCAGTTCGGGCATTTCAAGCTATTGATGGAAGTGGCTTAAGCCGCTGCGACTTCTTTTTAACATCAAATGATGAAATTTTTGTTAATGAACTAAATACTATGCCTGGTTTCACACAATTCAGTATGTATCCTTTATTGTGGAAAAATACAGGACTGAATTATGGTGATTTGGTCGAAGAGCTGATCCAATTGGCATTAAAACGATTTAATGAGTCACTTGTTTTCGAACAGCCTCATAAAGAATGATTTCAATGGGTACTAAGGAAAAATAAACTTTTTACGGTAAAATAATATTCAAAAGAACAAATAAAAAGAGGGCAGGGCAGTTGTCCCTCCTCTTTTTTTGTTTGTCTCTGATAATGAGCAAATCACTAAATGGAGGGAAAAAGATGATTTCTTTAACAGTAAAAGAAGTAGCTTCAGCTGTCGGTGCTCAGGAAATTACCGACACTTGGCAGAAAGTTAAATTAGATACAGTTAGTTTTGATACTCGAAAACTAGTCGCCGGTTCATTGTTTGTTCCGTTGACTGGTGAAAAAGACGGACATGATTTTATAGCACAAGCAATTAAAAATGGAGCTGCTGCTAGTTTTTGGAGTCGTCCAATTGAAGAAGCTCCAACTGATATCCCGGTAATCCAAGTCGAAGACACATTAAAAGCTCTCCAAGATTTAGCAAAATATGTTTTAAAAAAAGTAAATCCTAAAGTTGTGGGGATTACCGGAAGCAATGGTAAAACGACTACCAAAGATATGACGGAAGCGGTGCTGGGAACAAAATACCGTGTATATAAAACACAAGGCAATTTTAATAACCACATTGGTTTGCCGATTACAATTTTAGAAATGCCGAAAGAGACAGAAGTTTTGATTTTGGAAATGGGCATGAACCATGCAGGTGAAATCGAAGTGTTGTCTGATTTAGCTGAACCTGATATTGCCATCATTACGATGATAGGGGAATCGCATATAGAATATTTAGGATCACGGGCAGGCATCGCAACTGCAAAAATGGAGATTATTTCTGGGCTAAAACCAGAAGGAGTATTGATTATCCCAGGGGAAGAACCATTGTTGCTTGAACGGACAGATTCTCTAGAAAAAAAACAAATCAAAACATTTGGCACAAAAACTATAAATGATTTATATCCTCTGACTTTGGATTCGCAAATGAAAGAAACTATCTTTACGACTAATTTAGAACCAGAACTGATGGTTACTCTTCCAGTTTTGGGCACGTATAATGTGACCAACGCTTTGGCGGCCTTATCTGCTGGGTTAGTATTGGGAATTTCGCTTAAAGAAGCTGCTCCAAGACTAGCTGGCTTCCAACTGACAAAGAACCGAACAGAATGGATGGCGGCTATTAACGGCAGTATGCTCTTGAACGATTCTTATAATGCAAACCCTACAGCGATGAAAGCTGTCTTAACTAATTTTAGCGAATTGGCTCATAAGGGCAGAAAAATAGTCGTTCTAGGAGACATGCTTGAATTAGGCGAACACTCGCAAGCCCTGCATATCAGTATCAAAGAAACATTATCTGCTGATAAAATCGATCAAGTGTTTTTATATGGTCCTGAAATGGAGGCATTGCATTCAGCGTTAATAAAAGAGTTTCCAAAAGAACGGCTGCATTATTTTACAGGAGAAAAAGAACCGATGATCCAGCAATTGAAACAAATCATCCGACCGACTGATTTTATTTTAGTGAAGTCCAGTTTGGGAACAGATTTGCTTTCAGTAGTCCGAGCACTGCAAGCCTGATATTCAGCTATCTTTTACGAAGGAATCCGACTTGAGACGGAGGCGCATGTAAAGGAAATCTGCTATAGTAGTACCTATAATACAAGGGGGTATAAATTTGGCTACACAAAGAAAAGATGTTACCAATGATTATTTTGAACAAAACTCCATGACAAAGTTTTTTGCTTCCGTTTACGGTTATATGACTTTAGGATTAGCCATCTCAGGAATCACAGCTTTTTACACTGCACAAAGTACAGCTATGTTAAATCTAGTTTACGGCAGTCCTTTTGGAATGATGGGGTTGTTTATAGTAGAACTGTTTTTAATCATGAAACTAAGTTCTAATAGTATGAAATTAAAAACGGCACGTGCTTCATTGATCGGGTTTATTGCTTTTTCTTTATTAAATGGTATTACCTTATCTACTGTCTTTTTAGCTTATGAATTAGGAAGTATTGGTTCAGCTTTCTTAATGGCTGCTGGGACTTTCGCCGGAATGAGTCTAGTCGGCTTTTTTACCAAACGCGACATGTCCACTTTAGGCGGACAATTAAGAGGTGCTTTGATCGGACTGATTATTGCAACGCTCGTCAATGGACTGTTGCTGCATAGTGGTCCAGCTGATTTTGTTTTATCGTTAATTACAGTTATTGTGTTTGTTGGTTTTACAGCATATGATACTCACAAATTAAAACAAATTTACGTCCAGCTAAATGGACAGCATGAGTTGGGAGCTATAGCCATTACAGGTGCTCTAAACTTATATCTAGACTTTATTAATATTTTTCTCAGTTTGCTTCGTATTTTTGGAAACAGACGCGATTAATCGAAAACGCCAAAGGACTCTGTCTTGTTCATTCAAGGCGGAGTTTTTTTATTCGAATTCTGTGAAAAGAATGTGGGTAAATGCATGAAAGCGTACGCTAAAACTGCCTTAAGAGAGCTTTTTTTAAAAAAAAGCAAAAGGAAACGTGTTCATCGAAACAAACAAGCAAATTGTTTGATAAACCTGTATAGACGTGGTAAGATTGTTTAGATTAAATGAACGATTTAATTAAAAGATAAAACCAACGAGGGTTTTGTGAAAATAGATAAGCAGATGAGCTTGGAGAGCAATCCAAGCTTTTGGTATGAAATGAAAAACCATGTGCACCATTCAATTAAAATAGGCACGAGGTTTTTATATGGAGTGACAGCAGCAGGTGCGTCTGATGTGAAACAATGATGGTGCCTGTATTTCGCAAAAATCTCTCTTTAAGGTTTTCTAAAATTGGGAGGAAATATATTTGAAATTTTCAGAATTAGGATTAACACCAGAATTGCTAAAATCAGTAGAACGTTTAGGCTTTGAGGAAGCAACACCCATTCAAACACAAACGATCCCTTTAGCACTTGAAGGAAAAGACGTCATTGGACAAGCGCAAACAGGTACGGGTAAAACTGCAGCATTTGGATTGCCGATGTTACAAAAAATCGATACTAAAAATCGTGCAGTGCAAGGACTAGTTATTGCACCGACTCGTGAATTAGCGATTCAAACGCAAGAAGAATTATTCCGTTTAAGCCGCGATAAAAAAGTCCGTGTTCAAGTAGTTTACGGAGGAGCAGATATCAGCCGTCAAATCCGGGCTTTAAAAGATGCACCGCATATTGTTGTTGGTACACCAGGCCGTCTACTAGACCATATCAAACGTAAAACATTAAAATTAGACCATGTTGAAACTTTAGTATTAGATGAAGCAGATGAAATGCTAAACATGGGATTCATTGATGATATCGAAACGATCATCCATGAAGTTCCAGAAAAACGTCAAACCTTGCTATTCTCAGCAACAATGCCGGCACCTATCAAACGCATCGGTGTAAGATTTATGGATAACCCTGAACACGTCAGCATTAAAGCGACAACTTTGTCTAACAGCTTGATTGAACAATTCTTTGTTCGCTGTAAAGACTTCGAAAAATTCGACATTATGACTCGTTTATTCGATGTTCAAACGCCTGAGTTGACAATTGTGTTTGGCCGTACTAAACGTCGTGTAGACGAATTAGCTAAAGGGCTGGAAATGCGCGGATATCGTGCTGAAGGAATCCACGGCGACTTGTCTCAACAAAAACGGATGAGTGTTTTAAAAGCTTTTAAATCAGGTAAACTCGATATTTTAGTTGCAACAGATGTAGCTGCTCGTGGTTTGGATATTTCGGGAGTAACTCATGTTTATAACTATGATATCCCACAAGATCCTGAAAGCTACGTTCACCGTATCGGTCGTACTGGTCGTGCAGGTAAAGAAGGCGTTTCTGTATCTTTCATTACTCCAAACGAAATGGGTTACTTGCGTGTGATCGAAGATTTAACGAAAAAAGAAATGACTCCATTGCGTCCGCCAACAAATGCAGAAGCATTTGAAGGCCAAATTAAAGCATCAATGGAAGAAGTTGGTTCTATTATTGATGCCAATGGTTTGGAACGCTACGAAAAAGCAGCGGCTCAATTATTAGAAACTTATACAGCAGAAGACTTGGCGGCTGCTTTCTTAAAAAATGTTTCTAAAGATCCAAGTGAAGTGCCGGTTAAAATCACACCTGAACGTCCTTTACCAAGCCGTGGCGGAAGTAAAGGCGGCAGCGGAAAAGGCGGATCATCGCGGGGTTACAAAGGCAAAGGCGGAAGCGGAAGCTACCGTGGAAACCGCAATAGCGGAAAACCAGGTGAACGTCGAGGCGGAAGCAGTTATAGCTCTGATAAAAAACGCGGAAACGATAACCGTCGTAGTAAATCTTCTTCTGATCGTCGTCAAGGCGGCGGAGAACGCAACTTTACTATTCGTAATAAAGACTAAATTGAATATGTGTTGGAAAAACCTATCCTGTTATCAGGGTAGGTTTTTTTAATTAAAGACCTGGCTGGAGAAATAAGCTGCAATAAAATGATGGATATTAAGTGACAATTGCCTTTTAGTCTGCTAATATAAGCTCATGTATCTGATTGGAGATACCGAATACATAATAGAACTAAAGAAAGTCAAAAAAGTTAATTATAAAAATGGGGCTTGAAAATGATTGTAGGAATAGGGTTAGATATAACTGAAATTCATCGGATTGAACAAGCCTTTTTAAGAAGAGAAACATTTGCCGCACGTGTATTGACGTCAGCTGAAAGAGATATTTTTGAAGGATTAAAAGGCTCTCGTCAAATAGAATTTTTAGCTGGGCGTTATGCAGCAAAAGAAGCTTTTTCAAAAGCATACGGTACGGGCATCGGCAAGTTAGGATTTCATGATCTGGAGATACTGCCAAATGCAAAAGGCAAGCCCATCGTAACGAAAAGTCCGTTTGATGGAAATGTGTTTCTTTCGATTACGCATACAGATGCGGTTGCTGCTGCCCAAATAATTTTAGAAAAAAACACATGTAAAGGAGAGGGGTGAAGACGTTTTGGTTGTAGGCAGGCACCGTAAGACAATTGCTTATATTGATAAAGAAGCTATTTTTTCTAATGTACAACAAGAGCTGCAACGGCTGAATGAAAAGACAGAACTTTATGCAGTTGTTAAAGCCAATGGTTATGGTCATGGAGCAGTTGAAGTAGCAAAAGTAGCAAAAAAAGCTGGAGCTACTGGTTTTTGTGTGGCTATCTTAGACGAAGCATTAGAATTAAGAGAAGCAGGTTTTACAGAACCCATTTTAGTTTTAGGTATCGTTGATGTAAGATATGCAGAATTGATGGCCTCAAACCATATCAGTGTGACTGTCAGCAGCATCAAGTGGCTTCATCAAGCCGAAGCAGCATTAGCAAAAGGCAATAGTTCAGCTCAGCTAGCTGTCCATGTGGCTTTAGATACCGGCATGGGGAGAATCGGGTTTAAAACAGCAGATGAAGTAAAAGCAGTTGAAGCATGGTTCGAAAAGCAAAAAAGAGTTTATTTTGAAGGCATTTTTACTCATTTTGCAAAAGCAGATAGTCCTGATGATCAATTGTTTAAACAGCAAATAAAAAAATTCAACGTGTTACTGAATAACCTGCATCAAAAGCCGCGATATATACACACCGCTAATAGTGCGACTGCATTATGGCATCAAGAAAGTTCTTTCAACTTAATTCGTTTCGGTATAGCGATGTATGGGTTAAATCCATCTGGAGGAGCTTTAACAGCACCGTATCCTTTGAAACCTGCTATGAAACTGATCACTGAAATTAGTTACGTTAAACAAATACAAGCAGGTGAGACCATTGGCTATGGTGGCACATACACAGCACATGAAAATGAATGGATCGGCACACTTCCGATTGGCTATGGTGATGGATGGCGTAGAGATTTACAGGGGCAAGACGTACTGGTAAATGGTCAAAGGTGTGAGATAGTCGGTCGTGTCTGTATGGATCAATGTATGATTCGTTTGCCTTATGAAGTTGTAGAAGGCACAGAGGTTGTGCTAGTCGGTCAAAGTCAAGAAGAAACGATTTCATTACAAGAAATCGCAGATCATGTACATACCATCCACTACGAAATCGCTTGTGGTCTAACAGAACGCATTCCGAGAAAGTATGTTTAAAATCAATTAAACCAAATAGGAACAATTTATGACAGAAGAGAGGAACCTTTTGAAAAACTTCAGTAGAAGGTTTCAATATCCGTAGTTTCATGGTACCATTACCCTAAATGCAGATGCTACTTTTTCTTTGTGAGAGAAGAGAAAACTATTCATTGGAGGGTGTATGGTTCATGAGAAACGAGAGAGACCGGGTGTTTAAGATTTCTTTGAATCGTCAAGTTTATGAAAACAGTCAAAACTACGAGGTTCAAACAAGAGTAATTAAAACTAATTTAACGAATGCAATGGTGAATCAGATTTCAAAAAATAACATAACTATATATGATACCTTGCGTAAAGGATATGCGGAAATGTCTCGTATCAACCTTGATATTTGTAATGAATTTGAAGTTTGTGAAAAAGAGGTCAGCGCCCATTTCTAACTAGGTATTGTAAGGAGGAAATACCTATGGTAAAACGGGGAGAGATTTATTATGCCGATTTATCGCCTGTTGTGGGATCAGAACAGGGCGGCATGCGCCCGGTTTTGATTATTCAAAATAATGTAGGTAACCACTACAGCCCGACAGTAATTGTAGCAGCGATAACGGCAAAAATCCAAAAAGCAAAAATGCCCACTCATGTAGAAGTATCAGCAGAAGAATTTGGTTTAGAGAAAGATTCGGTTGTTTTGTTAGAACAAATTCGAACGATTGATAAACAACGGCTAAAAGAAAAAGTGACTCAGTTAGATCAGCAGATGATGGGGAAAATAAATGAAGCTCTAGAAATCAGCGTGGGACTTTCGAAAACGATCTAATTGTCTAAATACTAAGAATACATAAACCCTCTCTAAGGTTAGCAGAGGGTTTTTTTTATTGAGATTTTTTTCCTATAGTGCTATGATAATGAAGTTGTTCAATCTGTGGTTCGTAACCATCCCACATAAAAAAACTAGGAGGAAATGTAGTTGAAAACAAAAAGTTTGGTCACTAATGCTATTGTAGCAGCTTTATATGTAGCGATAACAGGTATTCTAGCGCCTATTTCTTTTGGAGCTTTGCAATTTAGAGTAGCAGAAATTTTTAATCATTTAATCATTTTTAATCGCAAATACCTGTGGGGAATTGTCGGCGGTGTATTTATTTCAAATCTGTTCTTTTCAACCATGATAGGTTATGATTTGGTTTTTGGTGTTGGGCATTCTCTTGTATCGTTAGTAGTAGCAAGCGGCCTGATGCGAAAGAAGTTGAACTTAAATATTTGGGTTAAATTTTCGTTTAATACACTAGTCTTTACGGTGTTTTCAGCCTTGATTGCTTGGGAGCTGTATTTAGCTTTTTCTGTGCCTTTTTGGTTTGGATACCTTACAGTTGGTATTGGTGAATTAGGCATTATGGCTGTAGGAGCACCGCTTATGATGTTTTTAGATAAAAAAATCCATTTCAGTGAGAGAATAGGATCAGAGTAAAAAAAAGCCAGAAAAAATCTGGCTTTTTTTAATAGCAGGAAATTAAGTTAAAGGAACTTTTGAACTTCAGCTATTTTGTATTCATCTTCAATACGTAAAAGAATTAATTGTTTTTTAAATCTTCAACTTCTACTACACGGAACCCTTTTCTATTTAAGTGCTCAATGATTTGTTTGACCATTTCTTTGTCTACACCTGCTTCTAAAGTCATCATCGTACGGCGGACAATTTCTTCACGTGCTGCATCTAATGTAATACAGCTGGAAATAGAACAGTAGCGGTTGATGATTTTAGTCATATTAGCCAAGTCGCCTTTTTGTCCGGAAGAAGCAATAGTTAAAACGTAGCTTCCTGAATCTATATTCCAGGACTGTTGCAACATATTTAGAAGAGAACTATGGGTAAGGATTCCATAAAAATGGTTTTCTTCGTCTAAAACAGAAATGTAAGGCAATTCTTTAATAGTGAAAAAAACTTTGAAGAATGAAGAATCCACTGAAATAAATTTGGTCGCATTTTTCAAGAGAGTGGTAACCGGTAAATTCATATCTCCATTATTTGCTTGATGGCGATAAATATGCATTTTATAAATGTTTCCTCTGAAAATTGTTCCACTTTCATCTAAAATAGGAATACAACGATAACCAGACTCTTCAAGAATATCAATTGCTTCTTGTAGCGTGGCATTTTCTTTAACAGTGGTTAAATTTTTCTTAGGAATACAAAGTGATTTAAGTAGCATCATCGTATCCTCCTTTAATTGTTATTGTACTATTCTATAGGATGATGATACCATACAAAATATAGCCTATACAATGCTTTTAGAAGGACAATGCTAAATAAACAATTTCTTAAAAGAAAACAAAGACTTGTTTGATGAGAATCAGCAAATTATAATAAGGAAATAGTCTGATGAAATGAATAAGATACTAAAATGAAACAGTCAGAAGGAGAAAAGAGAGTAAGATGACAAAAGAAGATAAGAAAACGGCAAGAAATGAAATGATGGATCGGCCAGTAGTAAAAAAAGAAATAGTAGAATTTTTAAGAAAAGAACAAAAATCTTTGCCTGGGAAATTAGGAGAAATTGAACAGGAAGCGAATGAAAACAGAGTACCGATTATTCCGCATGAAACAGTTGTTTTCCTAAATCTATTACTTGGACAACTTAAGCCAAACCAAATTTTAGAAATTGGAGCAGCTATTGGTTTTTCATCTAGCTTAATGGCTCAACATGTTGGGGAAACGGGGCATGTAACGACCATCGATCGTTTTGATGTAATGATTGAAAAGGCTAAGAAAAATTATGAATTACTAGGTTTGACAGATAAAGTTACCCTTCTAGAAGGACAAGCTGCAGACATTCTGCCTACCTTAAATGGATCATATGATTTTATTTTTATGGATAGTGCAAAATCAAAATATTATGACTTTTTTCCAGAATGTATGCGATTGTTGAAAGTTGGAGGAATGTTGGTCGTTGATGATGTTTTGCAAGGCGGAACTATTTTGTTGCCTAAAGAAGAAATACCAAAAAGATCTAGAGTCATTCACCGGAAATTGAATGCTTTCCTTGAAGTTGTTATGAAGCATCCGTCATTAGAATCAAGTATTGTGCCTTTAGGCGATGGGTTATTAATGATCGTAAAAAAAGAAGAAGTGGACTTTTCTTACTTATTGCAACAAGTTTAAAAGAGATGCAGCAAGAGAAAAACAATTGATGATTTAGTCAGTTGTTTTTTTGTGCAAATAAAAGGCTTTTTTTTTCTTGACGAAGACGATTGGATTTGATATAGTAAAATGCGTCGCTGAATTATTCGAAGACGAAAAAAATATGCGAAATAGTTCGTTTAATTAGTTGACTTTGATTGTTGAACTATGTTAGTATAAGTAAGTCGTCAAGAGAGACAAAGCAATCAGTTGAATAAATATACAAGTATAGTAAATAATTATTCAAAAAATAGTTGACAAACTTATTGATAAATGATAATATTAAGAAGTTGTCAAAAGAAAATAATTGACCTTTGAAAACTGAACAAAGCAAGAACGAAATAACTGTGTAAGGTGGTTTAACAACGGTTAAACCAAAAGTAACAAAGTGAAAGAAATTTCGCTAGCAAGTCAAAAGAGCTTCAAACAGCATAATCGGTTGGAACCTTTCGAGGCAACAACTACTTTTATGAGAGTTTGATCCTGGCTCAGGACGAACGCTGGCGGCATGCCTAATACATGCAAGTCGAACGCTTTGATTCTACCGGGTGCTTGCACCCACCAGAATCAAAGAGTGGCGGACGGGTGAGTAACACGTGGGTAACCTGCCCATAAGTGGGGGATAACATTCGGAAACGGATGCTAATACCGCATAACTCTAACCACCTCCTGGTGGATGGATAAAAGACGGTTTCGGCTGTCGCTTATGGATGGACCCGCGGCGTATTAGCTAGTTGGTGAGGTAATGGCTCACCAAGGCAATGATACGTAGCCGACCTGAGAGGGTGATCGGCCACACTGGGACTGAGACACGGCCCAGACTCCTACGGGAGGCAGCAGTAGGGAATCTTCCGCAATGGACGAAAGTCTGACGGAGCAATGCCGCGTGAGTGAAGAAGGTTTTCGGATCGTAAAACTCTGTTGTTAGAGAAGAACAAGGATGAGCGTAACTACTCATCCCCTGACGGTATCTAACCAGAAAGCCATGGCTAACTACGTGCCAGCAGCCGCGGTAATACGTAGATGGCAAGCGTTGTCCGGATTTATTGGGCGTAAAGCGAGCGCAGGCGGTTCTTTAAGTCTGATGTGAAAGCCCCCAGCTCAACTGGGGAAGGTCATTGGAAACTGGGGAACTTGAGTGCAGAAGAGGAGAGTGGAATTCCACGTGTAGCGGTGAAATGCGTAGATATGTGGAGGAACACCAGTGGCGAAGGCGACTCTCTGGTCTGTAACTGACGCTGAGGCTCGAAAGCGTGGGGAGCAAACAGGATTAGATACCCTGGTAGTCCACGCCGTAAACGATGAGTGCTAAGTGTTGGAGGGTTTCCGCCCTTCAGTGCTGCAGTTAACGCATTAAGCACTCCGCCTGGGGAGTACGGCCGCAAGGCTGAAACTCAAAGGAATTGACGGGGACCCGCACAAGCGGTGGAGCATGTGGTTTAATTCGAAGCAACGCGAAGAACCTTACCAGGTCTTGACATCCTTTGACCACTCTAGAGATAGAGCTTTCCCTTCGGGGACAAAGTGACAGGTGGTGCATGGTTGTCGTCAGCTCGTGTCGTGAGATGTTGGGTTAAGTCCCGCAACGAGCGCAACCCTTATTACTAGTTGCCAGCATTCAGTTGGGCACTCTAGTGAGACTGCCGGTGATAAACCGGAGGAAGGTGGGGATGACGTCAAATCATCATGCCCCTTATGACCTGGGCTACACACGTGCTACAATGGATGGTACAACGAGTCGCAAGACCGCGAGGTCAAGCTAATCTCTTAAAGCCATTCTCAGTTCGGATTGCAGGCTGCAACTCGCCTGCATGAAGCCGGAATCGCTAGTAATCGCGGATCAGAACGCCGCGGTGAATACGTTCCCGGGTCTTGTACACACCGCCCGTCACACCACGAGAGTTTGTAACACCCGAAGTCGGTGAGGTAACCCTTTTGGGAGCCAGCCGCCTAAGGTGGGATAGATAATTGGGGTGAAGTCGTAACAAGGTAGCCGTATCGGAAGGTGCGGCTGGATCACCTCCTTTCTAAGGATTTTAACGGAACCTACACAGTCGTTCTTCTTTTGTTCAGTTTTGAGAGGTTAATACTTTTTTTATTTAATCTTCTTTAACGGGGCCTTAGCTCAGCTGGGAGAGCGCCTGCCTTGCACGCAGGAGGTCAGCGGTTCGATCCCGCTAGGCTCCATTGCGATGTTATTCGCAATTTTTTGTTCTTTGAAAACTGGATATTGTTTAATTGTAAAAATTGTAAGAAACCGAGAAACACACCGCGTTTGTAAGAGTTTGACACGGATTCCCATCTGTTTAGATGAGTGAATTCGCATTAACACGACCATAGGTTAAGTTAATAAGGGCGCACGGTGGATGCCTTGGCACTAGGAGCCGAAGAAGGACGGGACTAACGCCGATATGCTTTGGGGAGCTGTAAGTAAGCTGTGATCCAGAGATTTCCGAATGGGGAAACCCAACACCCTTTATCGGGTGTTACTGTTGACTGAATACATAGGTCAACAGAGGTAGACGCAGAGAACTGAAACATCTAAGTACCTGCAGGAAGAGAAAGAAAATTCGATTCCCTGAGTAGCGGCGAGCGAAACGGGAAAAGCCCAAACCAGAAAGCTTGCTTTCTGGGGTTGTAGGACTGAACACATAGAGTCATAAATGAATGAAGTAAGAGAAGCGACCTGGAAAGGTCTGCCAAAGAGGGTAAAAGCCCCGTATCTGAAACTTCGTTCACTCTGATCAGTATCCTGAGTACGGCGGAACACGAGAAATTCCGTCGGAATCCGGGAGGACCATCTCCCAAGGCTAAATACTCCCTAGTGACCGATAGTGAACCAGTACCGTGAGGGAAAGGTGAAAAGAACCCCGGAAGGGGAGTGAAACAGCACCTGAAACCGTGTGCTTACAAGTAGTTAGAGCCCGTTAATGGGTGATAGCGTGCCTTTTGTAGAATGAACCGGCGAGTTACGATCCCATGCGAGGTTAAGTTGATGAGACGGAGCCGCAGCGAAAGCGAGTCTGAATAGGGCGAATGAGTATGTGGTCGTAGACCCGAAACCAAGTGATCTACCCATGTCCAGGTTGAAGGTGCGGTAATACGCACTGGAGGACCGAACCCACGTATGTTGAAAAATGCGGGGATGAGGTGTGGGTAGCGGAGAAATTCCAATCGAACTTGGAGATAGCTGGTTCTCTCCGAAATAGCTTTAGGGCTAGCCTCGGAATTAGAATCATGGAGGTAGAGCAACTGTTTGGACTAGGGGCCCTTCTCGGGTTACCGAATTCAGATAAACTCCGAATGCCATTGATTTATATCCGGGAGTCAGACTACGAGTGATAAGATCCGTAGTCGAGAGGGAAACAGCCCAGACCACCAGCTAAGGTCCCAAAGTTTCTGTTAAGTGGAAAAGGATGTGGGGTTGCTTAGACAACTAGGATGTTGGCTCAGAAGCAGCCATCATTTAAAGAGTGCGTAATAGCTCACTAGTCGAGTGACCCCGCGCCGAAAATTTACCGGGGCTAAACAGAACACCGAAGCTGTGGATAGAACCTTTTGGTTCTATGGTAGGAGAGCGTTCTAAGGGCGTCGAAGCTGGACCGTGAGGACTGGTGGAGCGCTTAGAAGTGAGAATGCCGGTATGAGTAGCGAAAGACGGGTGAGAATCCCGTCCACCGAATGACTAAGGTTTCCTGGGGAAGGCTCGTCCTCCCAGGGTTAGTCGGGACCTAAGTCGAGGCCGATAGGCGTAGACGATGGACAACAGGTTGAGATTCCTGTACCAGTTCGTTTTGTTTGAACGATGGAGGGACACAGTAGGCTAAGGAATACGTGCTGTTGGATATGCACGTCCAAGCAATAAGTCTGGGAATGAGTCAAATGCTTATTCCCTTAAGGACAAGTTGTGATGGGGAGGGAAATCAAGTACCGAAGTTCCTGATGTCACACTGTCAAGAAAAGCTTCTAGTGAGAAACGATCTGCCCGTACCGCAAACCGACACAGGTAGTCGAGGAGAGAATCCTAAGGTGTGCGAGAGAACTCTCGTTAAGGAACTCGGCAAAATGACCCCGTAACTTCGGGAGAAGGGGTGCTGACCATTTGGTCAGCCGCAGTGAATAGGCCCAAGCAACTGTTTATCAAAAACACAGGTCTCTGCTAAATCGAAAGATGACGTATAGGGGCTGACGCCTGCCCGGTGCTGGAAGGTTAAGAGGATGGGTTAGCCGTAAGGCGAAGCTCAGAATTGAAGCCCCAGTAAACGGCGGCCGTAACTATAACGGTCCTAAGGTAGCGAAATTCCTTGTCGGGTAAGTTCCGACCCGCACGAAAGGCGTAATGATTTGGGCACTGTCTCAACGAGAGACTCGGTGAAATTATAGTACCTGTGAAGATGCAGGTTACCCGCGACAGGACGGAAAGACCCCATGGAGCTTTACTGCAGTTTGATATTGAGTGTTTGTACAGCTTGTACAGGATAGGTAGGAGCCAATGAAGCCAGGACGCTAGTCTTGGTGGAGGCAATGGTGGGATACTACCCTTGCTGTATGACCACTCTAACCCTCAGCCATGATCTGGCTGGGAGACAGTGTCTGACGGGCAGTTTGACTGGGGCGGTCGCCTCCTAAAGTGTAACGGAGGCGCCCAAAGGTTCCCTCAGAATGGTTGGAAATCATTCGTAGAGTGTAAAGGCAGAAGGGAGCTTGACTGCGAGACCTACAAGTCGAGCAGGGACGAAAGTCGGGCTTAGTGATCCGGTGGTTCCGCATGGAAGGGCCATCGCTCAACGGATAAAAGCTACCCTGGGGATAACAGGCTTATCTCCCCCAAGAGTCCACATCGACGGGGAGGTTTGGCACCTCGATGTCGGCTCATCGCATCCTGGGGCTGTAGTCGGTCCCAAGGGTTGGGCTGTTCGCCCATTAAAGCGGTACGCGAGCTGGGTTCAGAACGTCGTGAGACAGTTCGGTCCCTATCCGTCGCGGGCGCAGGAAATTTGAGAGGAGCTGTCCTTAGTACGAGAGGACCGGGATGGACACACCGCTGGTGTACCAGTTGTTCTGCCAAGGGCATTGCTGGGTAGCTATGTGTGGACGGGATAAACGCTGAAAGCATCTAAGCGTGAAGCCCCCCTCAAGATGAGATTTCCCATCACGTAAGTGAGTAAGACCCCTGAGAGATGATCAGGTAGATAGGTTGGAAGTGGAAGTACAGCGATGTATGGAGCGGACCAATACTAATCGGTCGAGGACTTAACCAATTTTTTAAACGGTGAACGAACGGATTTAAACCAACTTTACAGTAAACAATACCCAGTTTTGAGAGAACAATGTTCTCTTATATGCAAGATGTGCGGTGGCAACGGCAAGAAGGTCACACCTGTTCCCATGCCGAACACAGCAGTTAAGCTTCTTAGCGCCGATGGTAGTGAAGGGTTTCCCTTTGTGAGAGTAGGACGCTGCCGTGCATCTTTTTTATTCCGCAATAGCTCAGCTGGTAGAGCGCATGACTGTTAATCATGATGTCGCAGGTTCGAGCCCTGCTTGCGGAGTTTTTTTTGCTTTAATGATTATATTGGTGCCGCTTTAGCTCAGTCGGTAGAGCGCTTCCATGGTAAGGAAGAGGTCGCCGGTTCGAATCCGGCAAGTGGCTTAAAATAAACTCCTTTAAAAGTTGTACTTTAACAAAGTACAGCTTTTTTTGTATAATCAGCTGGTTAACGGTATACTTGATACAAAATAAGAATAGGAGGGATAGTTTGAAAGCAGTGGTACACAAAGGCCAAAAAGGTATGAAAGGGCTGCATTTGGAAGAATATACTAGTCAAAAGTTGAAAGCGAATGAAGTTCGAGTAAGACTTAAGGTTGTTGGTTTGAATCATCGCGATTTGTTTACAGTCGCTCAACACGATGAAAATACAGTTCCTTTAATTATCGGATCAGATGGTGCAGGTGTAATCAGTGAAATAGAAGCAGAAAATGGACAGTTCAAAGTTGGAGACGAAGTAGTTATTAATCCAGGCTTAGAATGGGCAAATGCTACGGCAGCAGCGCCAGAAAGCTTCGGTATCTTGGGGAGTCCTAACTCTATGAATGGGACTTTTGCTGAAGAAGTCATTTTACCAATCGAAAATATTGCGATTAAACCTTCATTTTTAACTTTTGAAGAATCTGGTGTATTGTCTTTGTCTGCTCTAACAGCTTATCGGGCATTATTTACCAAGGGAGAAATCTCGGAAGGCAAAAGTGTTTTGATTCCTGGTATCGGTGGAGGTGTCGCTACTTTTTTACTTCAGTTCGCTAAAGCGGCAGGAGCCAAAGTTTATGTAACTTCTCGATCAGAAGAAAAGTTGCAACAAGCTAAAGAGTTAGGAGCAGATAAAGGGATTCAAAACGATGCAAACTGGGAAGTAGAACTAGATGGTGAAAAAGTTGACTTGGTGATTGAAACAGTAGGAGCTGCTACTTTTCAAAGATCTCTGAAACAGTTGCGACCGGGTGGTACACTCGTATTAATTGGGTCCTCAACGGGAGATACGATTGAGTTTAATTTAAGAGAGTTTTTTTATGGGCAATATACCCTTAAAGGTACAACAATGGGAAGCGCAGAGGAATACCAGTCGATGCTTGAGTTTATTGAAACATACCAAATCCATCCAGTAGTTGACCAAATTTTTGAGATAGAAGAATTTAAAAAAGCATTTGAAAAGCTGGAAAATGGTAAGCAAGTAGGTAAAATCGGCTTACGGATTTCATAATACGCTAGCACTGGAAAAGTACTTTTTAAAGATAGGGTTTCAATCCCTTTGAATAAAAGAAAAGGACGTGTTAAGAATGGAATTTGAAAAATCTGGCAACCGCTTCTATAAAAACGATGAAAAAGGAAAAATGATTGCTGAAGTGACGTATGTTCCCGCTGGAGAAGAGAAAGTTATTTTAGATCATACATTTGTTGATCCATCATTAAGAGGGCAGGGTATAGCACATCAGCTAGTTGATCGTGTAGTTGAAGAAATGCGAAAAGAACATAAAAAAATTGTTCCGCTTTGTCCTTATGCAAAAGTATTATTTGAAAGAGAGCCCGAAAAATATTCAGACATTCAAGCAAAATAAGTAAAACAAAAACAGAAAATACAAAAATGATTTTCTCGTTTTTGTATTTTCATTATTTTTAAAGGATGAAAATGAAAAGAAGATTAAAATTTTCACTAATTCTGTTTTCTTCCTTTACTTTTTTTGAAATTATTTATATAATCAATCTTGTGCTTGAGAATTGCAGACCTTAAGGCCCGTTGGTCAAGTGGTTAAGACACCGCCCTTTCACGGCGGTATCACGGGTTCGAATCCCGTACGGGTCATACTTTTAAAAGAGGTTTGCGGTAGCAATATGCCGGCTTAGCTCAGTTGGTAGAGCATCTGAATCGTAATCAGAGGGTCGAGGGTTCAACTCCTTTAGCCGGCACTCATTCTTTTAAATAGAGTAGTTTTTTTGTTTTTTTAACTTTTAGGAGGGGTAGCGAAGTGGCTAAACGCGGCGGACTGTAAATCCGCTCCTTCGGGTTCGGCAGTTCGAATCTGCCCCCCTCCACCATTATTGGGCTATAGCCAAGCGGTAAGGCAAGGGACTTTGACTCCCTTATGCGTTGGTTCGAATCCAGCTAGCCCAGTTGCTTTATCAGTAAAGCAGTACATAATATAACATGATGACTTTCTATAGTTGTCCACTTACTAACGTATCGAATTCGCTGTGTCTGACACCGAATCGATCCGTTTTTTTTTTTAGGAGTTGCTGCTTATGTATGAGTGAATAGTCACATGTAGATCATTTATAAAATAAGATGAGATACACTTTCCTGTTTCATAGAGTTATGCTGCTGACGCTACTGAATAGAACTAGAATGGCAGTTAGGCTTCGTTGTGTTGATCCATTTAATCAAAGATAAGCTAAACGATAATGGCTTCTATATAGCTGTCTATGGAATGCGATCAATTCTGGGTCCTATCCTTTTCTCATTGGGCAGATAGAAGTCAGCATTCACCTCATTTATTTTGGTCGCTAACATAAATTAAGTAGATTTTTGAAAATACACTTGAAAAAAAAGAAAAAATAAGATAAGATATAAAAAGATGTTTTGGAGGGGTAGCGAAGTGGCTAAACGCGGCGGACTGTAAATCCGCTCCTTCGGGTTCGGCAGTTCGAATCTGCCCCCCTCCACCATTCTTATTTACTTTAGATATAGAAAGTAAGGTATACTAAGTAAATTAGGTGTAAATCAATATTAAAATTGCAAAGATGTATGGTGATGATAGTAAGAAGGATACACCTGTTCCCATGCCGAACACAGCAGTTAAGCTTCTTAACGCCGATGGTAGTGAAGGGTTTCCCTTTGTGAGAGTAGGACGTTGCCATGCAGAGCACTTTATTTTATATTGAGTCATTAGCTCAGTTGGTAGAGCATCTGACTTTTAATCAGAGGGTCGCAGGTTCGAATCCTGCATGACTCATATAGGAAGACTAAAAAGCAGCGGTTTCGCTGCTTTTTTTTTGTGCAAACAATCGTTTTGTACTATATAGGAGCTTTCTCTATCTTAGTAATGAATAAAGAATAAAAATTAGTTTAAAGTTCAGTTTAAATAGTGTATTATATAGCTAAATGCTATATATTGTTAAAAAAATCACAAAAGTAACGGAGATGAAAAAATGGAAGTCGAAAAAGTTGAAACAGGTTTTTTAATGGAGACATTACGTGCAAGTATTCTTAAAAAAGAAGATTTATTTAACAAAAGTCGGGTACGCTATATGATGCGTTGTATGCTGGCTTGTTTATTTTTAACTATTGGAACGGCAGCTGCTGTTTATTTAGGAGAGACAGTTAATACGATTACACCGGGCGCTGGAAAAATTGCGTATGCACTGATGTTTACTTGGTCATTGGTGATGATTATTTATTTAAATGCTGAACTAGGCACGTCAAATATGATGTACATGACAACTGCAGTTCATCGGAAAATTTTGCCTTTTAAAAAAGCACTCATTATTTTAGCCACTTGTATTTTCTTTAATCTGATTGGCGGTATCCTAGCAAGCTGGTTGATTTCGCATACTGGGGCCTTTTTGCATACGACCCAAGATAGTTTTTTAGTTACAACAATAGCCAGCAAATTACAAAAAGGTCCTTCTCAAGTCTTTTTTGAAGGCATATTTGCTAATTTGATCGTCAATATAGCAGTGTTTGCGACAATCAATATGAAAGATGATGCTGCACGGGTAATTTCAATTGTTTTCATTATTTTTATTTTCGCTTTTTTAGGGTTTGAACACGTGATTGCTAATTTTTCTTCTTTCTCACTTGCTTTCTTTGCTACTGGCGGACATGTTCCTGGAATGACGGCAATCAGCGTCATTAAAAACTTGTTTTTTGCAACTTTAGGAAATTATGTAGGAGGCGGTTTGATCTTAGGCTTAAACTACTCATGGTTGAATAATGGACAGACAAAATACATTGATTAAACAAAAAATAGTAAGGTAAATTTGAATTTTTAGCTGGCAGTGGTAAAATTAAAGAAATAAAACGTTTTTTAGAATAGAGACGGAGGAGAACACTATGGCTAAAATAGAAAAAGATATGGAACCAAAAAAATCACTAGATGAAGTAACAACAAAGAATGAACAAGAGAGTACAGCTTCTTATCAAACGAGTGACGCAGAAAAACCGTTGGACATTATAAATGTGTATGATCTTGAAAAAGAAGCCAGCAAAGTGATCCCAAAAGGCGGATACGATTATATCTCAAGCGGAGCAGGAGATCTATGGACGATTGAACAAAATATCAAATCATTTAACCATAAAACAATTGTGCCGCGCGTTTTAAGAAATATTGAATATCCTGATCAAAGTACATCAATTTTTGGTGATAAAATTTCTACACCTATTATTATGGCACCTGTTGCTGCTCATGGATTAGCTAACAGTAAAGGAGAACCTGCGACAGCTAAAGGGATAGCCGATGCTAAAACCATCATGACGATTAGTTCATATGCGAATAAACCGTTCAAAGAAATTTCGGAAGCAGGCCAAGGTGCTCCGCAATGGTTCCAATTCTACATGAGTAAAGATGACGGCATCAATCGCGATATTTTAGATGAAGCAAAAGCAAATGGAGTAAAAGCAATCGTTTTGACGGCTGATGCAACAGTTGGTGGAAATCGCGAAGCAGATAAACGTAATGGTTTTGTCTTTCCATTAGGCATGCCGATCGTTCAAGCGTATCAAACAGGTGTTGGCCAAACAATGGACGCGGTATATGGGTCATCAAAACAGATCTTAAGTCCTAAAGATGTCGAATTTATTGCTGCTTATTCTGGTTTGCCGGTATTTGTTAAAGGAGTGCAAACAGCAGAAGATGCTCATATTTCGATCGAATCAGGAGCTGGCGGTATTTGGGTGACCAATCATGGTGGAAGACAATTAGATGGCGGGATGCCTGCTTTTGAGTCACTGCAGATCGTTGCTGAAGAAGTAAATAAACGGTTACCTATTGTCTTTGACAGTGGAGTACGGCGTGGGCAGCATGTCTTTAAAGCTTTAGCAAGCGGAGCGGATCTAATTGGGATTGGACGTCCGGTTATTTATGCTTTAGCTTTAGGCGGTGCTCAAGGAGTGACATCTGTTTTTGACTGGTTTAAAGCAGAATTGGAAAAAACGATGCAACTTGCTGGAACTAAAACTGTAGAAGATATTAAAAAAGTCAAACTTCAAAACTATCCCTATTCTTATTAATTTGTTTGAATGGCTCCTGTAATTAATAGAAGAGCACCAAGTTTATTTTTAGTAATAAGCTGTTTATTTACTAGAAGAAAGAAGTTCTATTTCTCTGGTTTTGCAAGCAGTAGTAACATCTAATAGCATATAAGTAAAAAAATGCTGAAAAACTTTTGTTTCCCTACAAGAGTTTTTCTTTTTGTGAAAATTGGATAAAAAAATGCTTTACCATATTAAACAGGTGCCTTGTATTGAAGGGAAGTGTGGTATAATAAAAAACGAGTGACTATTTTAAAACATTATTGGAGGTGCACGTATGTCCATAGATTGGTCACACTTATTTACATGGCGAACTTTTATTAATGCGGTCGATATCTTAGTAGTAACGTTTATTATTTACCAATTGATAAAGATATTGAAAGGTACTAAAGCAGTTCAGTTATTAAAAGGAATTGCCGTCATTATGTTAATCAAAATAGCCAGTTTTTTTCTTCAATTGCAAACAGTGGATTGGATCGTCGACTTGGTTATTCAGTGGAGTGTATTGGCCATCATTATCATTTTCCAACCGGAATTGCGCAGAGGACTAGAACACCTTGGAAGAGGGTCTTTCTTTAAAAATACAAAACGAAAAGTTAATCCAGCAAAAAAGATGATTCAACAACTGGATCAAGCAGTTCAATATATGGCGAAAAGAAGAATAGGTGCGTTGATTTCTATTCAAATGGAAACTGGATTGGATGAATATATTGCCACCGGAATTCCCTTGAATGCGGATATTTCTGGAGAGTTGCTGATCAATATCTTTATTCCAAATACACCTTTGCATGATGGAGCTGTGATGATAAAAGATTATAAAATAGCAGCAGCAGCTGGTTATCTGCCATTATCTGAAAGTTCTTTAATTTCTAAGGAGTTGGGAACACGACACCGGGCAGCTATTGGATTAAGCGAAGTGACGGATGCTATTACAATTATTGTTTCCGAAGAAACGGGAGGAGTCAGTATTTCCCATCGGGGAGATCTGCTAAGAGAACTGTCTAGAGAAGATTTCGTGAAATTTTTAAGCAAAGAATTAATTCTCCCAGAAGAAGATGTCAAGAAGAACCCGCTTCAAGAGTTCGTTGACAGCTTTAAGAAAGGAGTGTAAAAAATGGAAAAGATTTATAATTCTCCATGGTTTACTAAACTAGTTGCTTTTGCTTTTGCGCTATTATTATTTACTTATGTAAATTATGAAAATACCAGCAAATTACGGACAACTAATCCGCTTAATGGTGTAAGCACGACTTCAAGTAAAGTCATTACCAATTTGCCGATTGTTGTTGACATAGACCAAGACAAATATTTTGTTTCGGGTTTTCCTGAAACAGCTTCTATTGAAATTACCGGACCTACAAATATTGTAGCTCAAACAACAGCTAATAAAGGGTTTGATTTAGTAGCGCAAAACTTAGATGAATTAGGAGTCGGTACACATACGATTCGCTTAATACCAGAAGGTCTTTCTTCCGACTTAAAGTATACCGTTACGCCTCCAGAGGTAACGATTACCATTGAAGAAAAACGGGTCGAAACATTCAAAGTAGGGGTTGATTTTGACAGCAGCAGCTTGGCGAAAGGGTATGCAGCCGAAACTCCAACGCTGAATTACGATACAGTTGAAGTTTCAGGAGCTGCTTCAACAATTGACAAAGTCAACACCGTTCAAGCGGTCGTTCCTACAACGGATGAAGTTAAATCTGACATCAAGCAAACTGTACCTGTAAGCGCCAGGGATATAAATGGCAACCAATTAGATGTGATGATCAATCCAAAAGAGGTAACAGTCAATATACGCGTCAAACCAGAAAGCAAAACAGTGCCGGTTACCTTGTCTGAAAGCGGCAAACCTGAATCTGGTTATACCTATGAACTAGGAATTGAAAACGAAAAAGATACTAACGTGACTGTAACAGGCTCACAAGAAACGCTGGATAATTTAAGCAGTTTTCCATTAGAAGTAGATGTATCCGGTATTACGGAAACAACAACGAAAGAAGTAAATCTGCCTTTATTAGAAGGCATATCAACAGTGACGCCAGAAAAAATCACTGTTAGAATTACAGTGACTAAAGATAAAAAGCCAGCGACAGAAGATAAAAAAACAGAAGATTCATCTAAAAATTCAAGTTCAACTAGTACATCAGACGAAAAAAAAAATGAATCGACGAGCAGTTCAACAGAAAATACTGCTAGCAGCGAAGAACCGTCATCAAAAACGAGCAGTTCATCTGCTGTAGAGCAATCTCAACCAAATTCATCAGATGAAAGCAAGTCATCTGATGTGGATTCAAGTCGTTAATAAGCAGATTGTTAAAGAAAGTAGATTCATAACTTTGAAAAGGGGCATTAGAAGAATGGGAAAATATTTTGGAACAGATGGAGTTAGAGGAGTGGCTAACTCAGAGTTAACACCGGAATTAGCCTTTAAATTAGGTAGGTTCGGCGGGTACGTTTTATGTCAACACTCAGAAGGAGTAGAGCATCCGCGCGTCTTGGTCGGCAGAGATACCCGTATCTCTGGAGAAATGTTGGAATCCGCTTTGATCGCCGGTTTGTTATCCGTTGGAATTGAAGTAATGAAATTAGGCGTTATTTCGACACCAGGTGTCGCTTACTTAACACGTATTCAAGGAGCAGCTGCTGGCGTTATGATTTCGGCTTCACATAACCCTGCACCAGATAACGGCATTAAATTCTTTGGATCAGATGGGTTTAAATTATCTGACGCTACTGAACTTGAAATCGAAGCTTTATTGGATCAAGAAGAAGATACATTGCCGCGTCCTAGTGCAGAAGGGTTAGGGACCGTTGATGATTATCCAGAAGGCGCATTAAAGTACACCCAATTCTTGCAACAAACCATTCCAAATGATTTGAGTGGTCTGCAAATTTGTTTAGATGGAGCTAATGGTTCTGCCAGTCCATTGATCAATCGCTTATTTGCTGATTTAGACACTGAATTTGATGTGATGGGGGCTTCTCCTAATGGCTTAAATATCAATGATGGAGTTGGTTCGACTCATCCTGAACAATTGGCTAAATTCGTAGTAGAAAAAGGAGCAGATGCAGGTTTAGCTTTTGATGGTGATGCTGACCGTGTAATCGCAGTAGACGAACTGGGTAATATTGTTGATGGAGACAAGATTATGTACATCTGCGGAAAATACATGTTGGAAAAAGGCCGCTTGAAAAAAGATACCATCGTTTCAACTGTTATGAGTAACTTAGGTTTCCATAAAGCTGTGGAAGCAGCAGGAATGACTGCTCTAGAAACACAAGTGGGTGACCGTTACGTAGTAGAAGAAATGCGTAAGAACGGCTATAACTTTGGTGGAGAACAATCAGGACATATGGTCTTTTTGGACTACAATACGACTGGAGACGGCATGCTTTCAGGAATCCAGCTATTGAATGTCATGAAACAAACTGGGAAAAAATTATCAGAGTTGGCGGAAGAAGTTCAAACCTATCCACAACGTTTGGTGAATATCCGCGTCAGTGATAAAAACGGTGCAATGGAAATCCCAGCGATTAAAACGATTATTGAAGAAGTAGAAAAAGAAATGAACGGCGATGGTCGGATCTTAGTACGTGCAAGCGGAACTGAACCATTATTACGGGTCATGGCAGAAGCTCCAACACAAGAAAAAGTGGATTCTTATGTAGAACGCATTGCGGATGTTGTTAGAGCAGAAATCGGATTAGATTAAGTAAATTAAGAAGAGCTCGATTCATTTAGAATCGAGCTCTTTTAGTTTTTCATCTTTTAGCGTTGGTCAGGAAATTTACTTCGGCTTATGTGGTTGCTTGTGAAAAGCCATGGGACCATTTTGAGCTGACGAATACATCTCAAAACTTGCAAGTTCAAACTTAACGTAACGGCTAAAGCCTAACACTAAGTAATTCTCCTTGCATTCTTTTTCATGGCTACAAGCAACCCCTTACTCCTCCGAAAATTTCTAAAATGAGTTTCTAAATCGTTTTGAATTAAAAGAAATTCAATTTTGTTACTTACCAACGTCAAATCTTGTACAATCTTCTTTTAGTTTAGCAGTAGATGGAGTTAAAAAGATATAAGAAAGACTTAAAAGATCCTAGGGAGTAAAGAAAAATATGCTATACTAAATTGGAATTTCAGTTGGAAACAAAGCAATCAATAGAAAAAACGGCTGCTAACCAGCGCGGGAAAGGGTGAAGGATATAAAATGGATTACAAAACATTGATGGACATCGCTATATTGGCAGGAAAGATCATGCTGGAAAGCAATGCTGAAACCTATCGTGTAGAAGATACAATGAACCATATTTTAAAAACGTCAAAATTTGAAACGACGGAAGCATTGGCCATCGCCACTGGGTTAGTAGCTACACTAGATGATTCCAGCATTGATGACCCGATCACGATCGTTAAACGAATCAATTCACGCGATACGAATTTAAATAAGATTGCAGTTGTCAATACTATTTCACGGCAATTGACCAGTGAGGAAATAACCATTCCAGAAGCGTATGCGGCTTTGCAGAATATTGAAAAAGAACAATATAAACGACTTTACAAAGACCTTGCTATATCAGCTTTAGCTGCTTCTTTTGCTCTGCTGTTAGGCGGCGGTATTTTTGAGATATTGGCTGCTGGGATCAATGGAGGTTTGTTGGCCTTGGTATTGAAAGGTGAAAAAAAGTTAGATATGGGTTCATTTGTTCGTAATGTCTTATCTTCTGCGGTTATTTCGGTAGGTGCCGGGTTGATGCATGCATTCCTTTTTCCTACGCTGAACATGCACTTAGTCATTACGGGTACCATCATGCCGTTAGTTCCGGGAACAGCCATCACAAATGCAATTCGTGACACTTTACAAGGAGATTACATGTCTGGTGGAGCTAAAGCTTTAGAAGCCTTTGTGGTCGCTCTATCCATTGCTCTAGGAGTCGCGATTGGGTTGGTTTTAATTGGAGGTGTCGTCTTTTGATTAGTCAAATCTTAGGAGCTTTTCTAGCAGTTGCAGCAGCGACTATTATTTTAGAATCTCCCAAAAAATATATTTTTGCGACAGCTTTTGTGGGAGCTTTAGGATGGGGTGTTTATTTGCTTTGTCTGGAATCTCTTGGGCCTATCCCAGCGACATATGTTTCAGGATTAGTGATCTCTACACAATCCCATATTTTTTCACGGATTTTTAAAGTTCCTGTAACGATTTTCTTTTTGCCAGGATTTTTTCCTTTGTTTCCAGGTTCGGGAATGTATTTAACGGTTTATGAATTTATCCAAGGCCATAACGCTTTAGCCCAAGGACATTTGCAAAGCACTATCCAAGTAGCTGGGATGATTGCTTTAGCTATTTTTACCATTGATACAGTGTTTAAAGTAATGAAAAGAGCCCAACACATAAAAGCAGAACGGACTACTTAAGTGAAAGTGAATGGCTGCTCTGATGAATAGGTAGTGCAAAACAGGATAAAAAGTGCAGAAGGCAAAATTTTTAACCTGTTGTTTTTATGGGATAGAATGGTTATCCAGTTTTATTCAACAGCTGTCTTTTTATTTTTGGTTAATATATAAGCAGCCAACCAAGCTGTGATTGGTATTATTAGAATAGCACCTGTTCCAATACAGAATATAGAGATCATTTCTGAACTAAATACTTTTGAATTAACTACTTCACCAAGCGAGTAAGTTAAATCTTTAAACCACAATATTAAGGCTAAATAGCCGCCGATAAAGGCAAAATATAAAGTGTTTGTAGTTGTTCCTAAAATATCTTTGCCGACGTTCATACCGGATTTAAATAAATCGTAGCGGCTTATTAAAGGATGATGATGGTATACTTCATTCATTGCCGAAGAAACCGAAATAGAAGTATCGGTGATGGCTCCTATAGTTCCCATTATGATCGTACAAACAGCGATTTTTCCAAAATCTATCCCAACATATAAGGTAAAGGAAGTGAGTTCTTCTAATTCTTCTATTCCGAATCCTTGGATCATCGACTTCTTAACAAATATAAAAATAAGCAGCAATAAAAAAAGCAGCGTGATCAGCGTAGAAATAAAGGCAGTAACCGATTTGATACTAACCGAATTTATATAAAAGAGGTTGATACAACTAATGACTACACAAGCCAGTAGAGTTAAGATAATCGGGTTAATAGTTTGCACAGTCATTAAAAAGACAGTCAAAAAGGTTACGCCAAAATTTAAGAAAAGCGCAATAAAAGACCTTGTTCCTTTTTCTCCGCCAATGAATTTCATTAGGATAAATAAAATGATCGATAAACAGACTAATACGTTCATTTGATTGCTCTCCTTTTATAAATGAAATAAGCTGCAATATAAATACTTATTGGAATGGTCAAGACAATCCCGATGCTTCCGACGAGTGCCCTTGTCAATTCCAAGGATAAATTCATCGATAATGTGTACCCTAATGCAGAGCCGTTTTTTAAATAGAGAAGGATCATCGGAATACTTCCGCTGACATAAGCAAAAAACAATACGTTTGTCATTGCACCCATAATGTCTTTGCCTATTTCCATACCAGATGCTTTTAAGGCTTTTAGCGAGATGTCTTTATTTTTACCATATAGTTCATAAAGAGAGGAGATGATTGTAATCGCAATATCCATTACAGCTCCTAAAGACCCTACTAGAATGCTGGCTAAAAATACTTTTTGCGGCGATCTTGTTATAAACGCCATTTCCTCGTATCTAAGCCCTTTTTCAGCTGTTAAGACCAATACGATATAGGCAATAAGCAAGGAAGAAAAAGTTCCTGCTAAAGTTGCTAGAATAGCAGCGTACGTTTTCTCGTTGTTTCCACTGACCAGTAATAAAGAGGTAACAGTAAAAAAAAGAATTAACCCGCTGCAAATCAGTAATAAACTAGCGTGTTCTGAATTTGTATAATGGTTTAATGCAATGGACAATACTAGGACATTGACAACTAAACTGATGATTGAAAATGATCCGCTTCTTTTACCGATAAGCAGCACAGTAATAATAAAGAGCCAGGCTGCCGCAACAACATATTTATCCCGTTTGGGACCATAAATAATCCCTCTTAACGGCTCTCCTTCATTTGATTGGATGGAAACAAATAATTCATCGCCTCGTTGGTACTTATGATCGTCTGCTCCTGATGAGGAGTAGTTATTTTCTAATGCTATCAATTGGCCTTTTTGATCGCCGTTTTTTAGTTTTCCGACTATCGTTTGGTGGAATAACCTGTCTTCAGTATGAGGCAGATCAACCAATTCCTTTTGTTCTGTAAGTGTTGCTTCTACTACTTCAGCTATGGGCTGTTTATATAAATGAAAATTGTTTTGCATAACCCACATAGACAAAAGGAGACACAACAAAATAAAGCCGTATAAAAAAAGTGATTTTTTTCCGAAATGGATTTTCAAAGAAAGACCTCCAATGTACGAATTCCTATTTACTTGATCAAGTTTATATAGATGCAAAGGAACTTTTCCCTTACAAAATAAAACAAACAAATCTCCACTATTGTAACATATCTTTTTTTGCTAACGAGTAACGGTCAGATTTGTATGGTTAATATGAAAAGAGGTTGGGACAAAAGTCCTAACCTCTTTTCATATCCGAATGTTTATTTTAGAACGAGTTCCAAGAAGCAGCCCCGATGTCCACTTCACGAATAATGCTCAATGGTCTGTGACCATACTGCGCTTATTTGTTCCAGTGATTCGGGTCTAAACGCTTTTTGTCTCGCTCCCACTGGTTAGTCTAAATCTATTTTTTTGATTCTTTGCGATTTTTTAACTCTTCCGATAAGAATAATGGCTCATTTGGATGATCATAATATTTTTCATTTAATTTATCTGTATTTTTGACTCCTAAAAGTGCAGCAATTGAAGCAAAACAAATTAAACTGCCTAAAAAAGAAGTTAGAACGACTATCGGTGTCTTTTGGAACCATGGCACTTTTTTCATGCAGAACCTCCTTTTACTAACGATGTCTTTATAGTATCTCTTTTTTTAAAATAGCGCTATCCTTAATAATAAGATAAATGTTAAAATGCTATCTAACAAGTGCTATGGACAAGTATGGAGGTATATTCACCCGATTCGTTCATTCCTGACTCAAAATAGACAAGATCTAGTTCTTTGACTCCATCTTATCTATTGGGTTCCTTTTTTCACTAGTCCCCCTCACTACTTATTTTAAAAACCTTAAATAAAGGCATAAGCAGATAAAAAAGTAGATTTTTTGAAACCTTGTAAAGTGGTATCTTTTATTATTTGAAAATAAACAATACGTGGCGCCGTATAAAAAGGAGAAAAATTATGAAGAAACCAAATGCTTTGAAAAAAGGAGACAAAGTAGCAATCGTCAGTCTTTCAAGCGGTATATTGGGAGAAGAGTTTTGTTCTCACCAACTTAATTTAGGGAAACAACGTTTGATGAAATTAGGGTTGGAGCCAGTCTTTATGCCTAATGCTTTAAAAGGGTTAGATTATTTAAAGCACCACCCTGAAGCGCGGGCTCAAGATTTAAAAGATGCTTTTCAAGATCCTGCTATCAAAGGCATAATTTGTGCTATTGGAGGCGATGATACGTATCGTTTATTGCCATTTTTACTAGAAGATAAAGAATTCATTCAGAATGTACAAACAAATCCTAAGTTATTTACAGGTTTTTCTGATACGACTGTCAATCACTTAATGTTTTATCAGTTGGGAATGGTCTCTTTTTATGGGCCGAATTTTATCAATGATTTAGCCGAACTCGCTGACAATTTGTTGCCGTATACAGAATCCACTCTACATTCTTATTTAGAAGGACAGGAACAACATGAAATCCTTTCTAGTAAATATTGGTATGAAGAACGTACTGATTTCTCTCCAGCTGCTGCAGGGACTGAACGCATTCAACATCTGGAAAAAAAGGGGTACGAAGTTTTACAAGGATTCGGTTCCTTTTCCGGACCTTTGTTAGGAGGGTGTTTAGAAAGCTTGTATGGTTTGCTGGCAGGTGAACGTTACCCAGATGAAGTTGAAGTAAGTCAGAAGTACCACTTGTTTCCGTCTATAGAACAATGGGAAGGGAAAATCTTGTTTCTAGAAACCAGTGAAGAAAAGCCTACGCCAGAGGAATTGGAAAAAGAACTATTGGCTTTAAAGCAAACCGGTATTTTCTCTGCTATTAAAGGTATCTTGATTGGAAAACCGCAAGACGAAATGTATTATGAAGCGTATAAAGAAATATACAAAAAAGTTGTTTCGGATGATACACTGCCCATTTTATATAATGTTAATTTTGGACATGCTTATCCGCATTGTGCTTTGCCCTATGGAGTAGATACAACAGTAGATTTGACCCGAAAAACGATTTCTTTTAATGAATCGTATTTTCAAACTACTTAGTATAAAAAATGATAAAGACGTATTTCGGTAATTTTCATTCTATTACCAGCATATAACCGTAATTTGACCACCTAAATGAATAGGTGGTCTTTTTTTAAGCAGTGTACTCCTCTTTTAATAAAGCCATTAAGTAGGCATTTTTGTATTTACCTTTAGTATAGAACTGTTCTCTCAATAAGCCTTCTTTTTTAAAGCCTTGAGATTCGTAAATGTAAACTGCTTTTTCATTATCAGTATCGACATATAAATATACTTTATGCATATTCAAAATATCGAAAGCATAACTTGTTGCCCGTTCAAAAGCAAATTTAGCATAACCTTGTCCACTGAATTCTGGTTTGATAATGATTTGAATTTCACAATTACGATGGATGTAATTGATTTCGACTAATTCAACTATACCTACAGTTGTTTTATCATCTTCTACAATAAATCTTCTTTCAGATTCATCTAGTAAGTGCTTATCGAAAAGGTATTGCAGCTCAGTAAGCGATTCATAGGGTTCTTCAAACCAGTAAGACATAATAGAGTGTTCATTATTTAACTCGTGTACAACAGGCAAGTCATTAATTTCCAGCGCTCTAAGTTTCAAAATATCTCTCCTATCCATAATATATACCTATACTACCTGATTCTAGCTCTGTAGTGCAATCTTTATAAGTTGATTTCAGGGCTCATCTTACATAAAAGAGGGAGAAAATAATATTTTCCATCGTATCACTACTTTGCTAGAAGTAAAATATCTTTTAGCCGACAGAGATGAGGATATGATTTTCCTTTTTTCTTTATTTTAGCTAAAATAAAAAAAAGGAGAGGGTATAGATGAATGAAGCAATGAAAGTCAACAATATCGAAGAGTATATGAAACCGCTAGATATCGAGGTAGCGCAAAACTTTGTATACGGTTATACAGAACCAGGATTGCTGTCTTCTTTTACTTATGGAGCGCTAGCATCTTTTGTGGATATGAGTCATTTTTTACTGATCTTTTCGCCAGACGAAATTGTTTTGGTCGGGTTAACACTGATGGGTGATTTCTCAGATACATATGCTCGTATTCCTCGTCAGGATATTGAACTGTTTAAAGCAAAAAAAGGATTGGTTCAGTATAAAATAGAAATAAAAGTTAAAGGAGAAAAAAAGCTGAAGTTTAAGGCAAACAAAATGATTGCAGCTGCAAAATGGCAAAAGGGCAATCTAGTTTTCCTTGAATCGAATAATTGGTATCAATCGTAGAAAATTAGTTTAAATCAAATAGTTCGATTGTCATTATCGAATAGACAGAATTAAATGATGGTATTTTTGATTTATTTAGCTTTTTTATAACATTAATTGCTATCTAGATAATTGTGTCTTGAACCGCAGGTAAAATAGATTCACTTAAAAGAAAAAAAGTTGAGCCCCAAAATAGGGGTCGGCTTTTTTCTTTACTGTTAGCGGCCATTTCAATGATCAATGAAACTTAGAGTATACATATTTTGAAAAATAGGAGTTAGAGTAAAAATGAGGACTGAGGATGCTTTATTAGTAATAGTAGGGTTATTGGCAGCAGTAACCGTGCTCTTTTTAACGTTAGGCATGTGGTTATATTTGAAGAATCAAAGAATTAAGAACAATAGCGTAGATCATGTATTAGGAAAAGTGGTTGGTTACTCTGCTAACCAATCACGGGCACCTATTGTAGAGTACGAAGTTAACGGTAGAAAATACAAAAGCACTTTGCGTTATTCAGCAGTTATAACAACTTCTTCTACTTTTAATCCTGTAAAATCAGAGATAAAAGGTGATTTATTAGCTACAAAGTTGAGAATAAGAAACAATTCTGTGATGTCAGTTAATACAATCATGCAAGAATCTTTTCCTATAGGAAGTAGGATGAATGTTTATTATAATCCTGATAAGCCGAAAGAGTCTTTTGTTGAGCGTTTTGCACCGAGTTATGTAGGAATGATATTTATGGGTGTTGCTGTTATTCCTATAGTTAGTGTTGTTTTGATTATTGTTTTATCTTGATAAAAATATAGAAAGAGGAGAATAAAATGGAATACGAAGAAATCATCGAAAGAATGTCTAATCAAAAATTGTATTACTGCAATGACAAACGGTTACTTAAAAATCAAACAGATTATTTAGAATTCTTATACGATTTCAATCATACTCGACCGGGCGAACAAGAAAAAAGAAATCAACTGTTAAGAAAAATGTTTGCTGAAATTGGCGAGAATTGTTTTATTGAGCCGCCATTTCACTCAAATTGGGGTGGAAGAAATTTGCATTTTGGCAATGATGTTTATGCTAATTTTAATTTGACCGTTGTGGATGATTGCGATATTTTTGTGGGCAATGCGGTATTATTCGGCCCGAATGTCACTCTTGTAGCCGGAACGCATCCAATCCACCCAAAGTTAAGAAGCAAGCAGGCACAATACAATGTTCCGGTTCACATAGGAGATAATGTCTGGATAGGAGCAAATTCAGTTATCCTTCCAGGTGTGCACATTGGAGAAAATACCGTTATCGGCGCCGGCAGTGTGGTTACAAAAGATATACCGGCCAACGTTGTAGCAATCGGCAGTCCTTGTCGGGTCCTCAGAGAGATTAATGATCAGGATATGCACTATTATTATCAAGATTTAGAAATAGATATAGAGTGAATGAAGATGAATAGGTCCAGTTTCCTCCATAAACAGGAGGGAATTTGTATCTCTTCACTACAATACGATGCTGGAGCCGCTGAACATTAAGTTAGCGGTTTTTTTGTGGTGTGTCTTTGAATCAAGAGAAGAAAAAATGCAAATTAATGCAGTTGGTTATATGGATGATAAAAAAGGTTGACAATAAATGATTACAGTTGTAAACTAAGTATAGAACAAATCGATTACGCGTGTAAATGAAAAGAGGGACTTTAAATGACGACAAAAGTAAAAATAACGATCACTGAAGCTGAATGGGAAGTAATGCGTGTTGCCTGGACAGCTGAAGCGGTCACGAGCAAAGAGATTGTTGCTGTTTTAAAAGATAAAATGAATTGGAAGCCCGCTACGATCAAAACCTTGATCGGTAGACTAGTCGAAAAAGGGTTACTAGCAACTGAACCGGTCGGAAATAAATTTATTTACACGCCTACTGTCAGCGAAGAGGATAGCGTTAAAAATGTAACATCCGATGTATTCGCACAAATGTGCAATAAAAAAGTCGGCACAACACTCGCTAATTTATTGTCAGACGCAACATTGAGCCATGAAGACGTACGATTGTTAGAAGAAGTTTTAGCTCAGAAAAAGAAAGAAGCTGTAGATGAAGTAGCGTGCAATTGTGCTCCCGGTCAATGCAATTGCTGATAGCTTAGAAAAAATTTTAGGAGGAGAGAATATGGCCCATAAAACATTCGCAATTGAGGGGATGACCTGTGCTTCCTGTGCGCAAACGGTTGAAAAAGCTACTAAAAAATTACCAGGAGTACAAGAAGCCACTGTTAATTTAGCAACAGAAAAGTTGACCATTGATTATGATCAAGCTAGTTTGTCAGAAAAAGATATCCAAGCGGCAGTAGCTGATTCCGGTTATCAAGCCGTTAGTCCAGGAGTACAAAAAACGTTTTCTATTGAAGGAATGACCTGTGCTTCCTGTGCCCAGACGATCGAAAAAGCTGTGGGAAAGTTAGCTGGCGTTTCAACTGCTAGTGTTAATTTAGCCACTGAAAAAATGCAGATTCAGTACGATCCGGTTGAAGTAACATCTGCTGAAATTACTCAGACAGTAGCGGACGCTGGTTACGAAGCCATCGAAGAAGTTGACTCTGCCGCTGAAGCAGACAAGCATCAAGATAAGAAGGCTGTCTACATTCAAAGCATCTGGAGACGATTTTGGATTTCTGCGCTCTTTACGGTTCCATTATTGTATATTTCAATGGGGCATATGCTGGGAGCGCCAATTCCTGAATTTCTAAATCCAGCAGTGAATCCTGGTGCATTTGCCATTGCTCAACTTATTTTGACTATTCCAGTTATTTTTTTAGGAAAGAAATTTTTTACAGTTGGTTTCAAAGCGTTGTTTAAAGGCCATCCAAACATGGATTCATTAGTGGCCTTAGGAACCAGTGCAGCATTTATTTATAGCGCAGGAGCGACTGTTGGAGTTTTCATGGGGCATCCTGATTATGCAATGGAATTGTATTATGAATCAGCTGCAGTTATTTTAACGCTCATCACTTTAGGAAAATACATTGAAGCACTTTCCATGGGAAAAACTTCCGAAGCGATCAAAAAATTAATGGGTTTAGCTCCTAAAACGGCCCGTGTTATCCGTAACGGACAAGAAGTGGAACTAGCGGTTTCGGATGTTCAAGTCGGCGATAACATCGTTGTCAAACCTGGAGAAAAAATGCCGGTGGATGGAACGGTCACTGAAGGAACGACTTCGGTTGATGAAGCAATGCTGACAGGAGAAAGTATGCCAGTCGAAAAAAGTAAAGGCGATACGATCATTGGCGGCAGTATCAACACAAATGGAACGATCCAGTATGAAGCGACAAAAGTTGGAAAAGATACGGCTTTAGCACAGATTATCAAATTAGTAGAGGATGCACAAGGTTCGAAAGCACCGATTGCTAAATTAGCGGACACGATTTCCGGCTACTTTGTTCCCATTGTGATTGGGTTAGCCTTGCTTTCTGGTTTGGCGTGGTTTATTGCAGGGCAGTCTGGTATCTTTGCTTTAACGATCATGATTTCTGTTTTAGTGATTGCTTGTCCATGTGCGTTAGGATTAGCGACTCCCACGGCGATTATGGTAGGAACTGGAAAAGGCGCTGAACATGGCGTTTTAATCAAAAGCGGGACAGCACTTGAAGCCACTCATCAAGTACAAACGATCGTCTTTGACAAAACAGGAACCATCACAGAAGGCAAGCCTAAAGTAACGGATATCATCAATACAAATGAATTTTCTAAGGAAGATTTGCTGCTTTTAGCTGCTTCTGCTGAAAAAGGATCGGAACATCCACTGGGTGAAGCTATTGTCAATGCGGCAGAAGAACAAAAGATGACTTTATTGAAGACACATGATTTTAACGCTGTTCCGGGACATGGAATTGAAGGAACGATAAATGATCAGTTTGTTTTATTAGGAAATAAAAAATTAATGGATGAACGCTCAATTACATTGGGAACGTTGACCACTGTTTCAGATGAATTAGCAGGTCAAGGAAAAACGCCTATGTATGTAGCGGTTGACGGTCAATTGGCTGGTATCATTGCCGTTGCGGATACGATCAAAGAAAATAGTAGAATGGCCATTGAAAAATTGCATCGCATGGGATTAGAAGTTGCGATGATCACGGGCGACAATACCCGGACTGCTGCTGCGATTGCCAAACAAGTCGGAATCAACCGCATCTTAAGCGAAGTGTTGCCAGAAGAAAAAGCAAACGAAGTGAAGAAACTTCAAGCTGAAGGCAAAAAAGTTGCGATGGTAGGAGACGGGATCAATGATGCACCGGCTTTAGCACAAGCTGATATTGGAATTGCTATTGGTTCGGGAACAGATGTTGCCATTGAATCAGCGGATATTGTTTTAATGAGAAGTGATTTGATGGACGTTCCAACGGCAATTGAATTGAGTAAAGCAACCATCAAGAATATCAAAGAAAATCTATTTTGGGCATTTGCTTACAACACACTGGGCATTCCGGTTGCAATGGGAATCTTATTCCTATTCGGCGGACCATTATTGAATCCGATGCTTGCCGGAGCAGCGATGAGCTTTAGTTCCGTATCGGTCTTATTGAATGCTTTGCGGTTAAAGAGATTTAAACCAACTACAAGATAAATAAAAAAAGTAAGATCACTAAGTTTAAAGGAGAGAGATAAGAATGCAAAAAGAATTAACAATCGAAGGTATGAAATGTGAAGGCTGTGCCAGTACAGTTGCTGAAAAGTTCCAAGCAGTAGACGGCGTTGAACGTGTAATGATTGATTTAGCCAGTAAAACGGCTATTGTAGAAAGCCAAAAAGACATCCATGAATCGGTATTTCAAGAGGCGCTGGCTGATACCAGCTATGCTGTTGTACCAAACGCTAAATAATGTATTTGGGAAAAGAAGAACAGATGCTGATGACCAATCAGTATCTGTTTTTTTGGATGATAAAAAACAACAAGTTGATGAGTTGAAATCAAAAATTTTTTTAAATGAGTTGACTTCCACAGCGTTATTCAGTATGCTTTGTTTATCAAATTCAAATTGTGAGGGATTATTATGGAAAAGCAATCAGCAATCCAGAATCAACTACAATTAAATAACTATTACTTTAGCTATCTTAGATGCTGTTTGTAGAAATGATGACTCATGGATGCAAACAACTAACAACTTTGTTTGTATCTATAATGGCTAGAGCTCTTTGAGTTTGATGATTTATGCCACATAGATGAAATTTAAAATCTAGGTGGTTATCACATAACTTTTATACTAAAACGTCTTTTTGTTGAACATAGACGAAACACCCACCTAGATTTTAACCAAAATCTAAGTGGGTGTTTTTTTATTGGTTAGGAAATTCGGTTGTCATTAATGGGTTAGCTAAAAGAGGAGAGCTGATGGGCTTCTCTTTTGGATAAACCAAAAAAATAGGAGGAAGAAGAAATGAAAAAGAAGCAAAGAAAAAATAATAAGCTAGTAGGTTTAGCTATGGCATTTATTACAGCACTCAGTTTGGCAGCATGCGGAAATGCAGCAGGCAGCCAAAAGGATGAAGTCGTACACGTAGGTATATTGCAGTTTATGGAGCATGGTCCATTATCTTCTGCTCGTGAAGGATTTTTAGATGAATTAGCAAAAGCAGGTTATGTTGATGGCGAAAATTTAATAGTTGATTACCAAAATGCTCAAGGAGACCAAGCTAATTTGCAAAGTATGAGTGAGCGGTTAGCTGGAGAAAATGATGTGATTTTAGCTATTGCAACTCCCGCAGCTCAAACGTTAGCCAATTTAACGAGTCAAGACCCCATTTTGTTTACAGCTATTACAGATCCTGTTGATGCTGGTTTAGTGGAAAGCAACGAAATGCCAGGTATGAATCTTACCGGAACAAGCGATATGGTACCGATTGAAGATCAAGTTTCTTTGTTATTGTCTCTTACACCTGACGCTCAAACGATTGGTATTATTTACAATTCCAGTGAACCGAATTCTAAAGTTCAAGCTGATTTAGCACAAAAAGCGCTCAAGTCTTCGGGAGTAAAAGTCAAAATAGCAACGGTCACAACAACCAATGATGTTCAACAAGTGATGACCTCTCTGGCTCAAGCAGTTGACGGAGTTTACATTCCTACAGACAATACTTTAACCAGTACGATGCCGACTGTCAGCGAAATCGCAAAAGAATACAGCTTGCCAGTAGTTCCAGGCTCAGCTGGAATGGTGGAATCTGGCGGATTAGCAACTTTCGGAATCACATACGAAGACTTAGGGCGTCAGACAGCTCAGATGGCTTTAGAAATAATTCAGCAGGGGAAAAAACCAGCTGAAATGCCAGTAGAAACCTCTGATCAGTTAGAACTATTCATCAATGAAGAAACAGCCGAATCTCTTGGCATTGATCCAGCTAGCATCATTATGCCAGGAAAAACAGATTAACAAACAAGGTCCTCAATTAAATGGATGTTTGAGAACGAGCAATTTTTCCGTGTAACCGCAGACCAAGAGCAATGGCAATAACCGCCTTGATGATGTCCCCGGGAATAAAGATCAACATTCCCATTTGGAAAATTTGAAATACTGATAAGTTGCTACCCAAATAACCATTTAAAATAAATGCCATATAAGGAAGTCCAATCAGGTAAATAATCAGCGAGCCGATAAGAACAGCTACTGAAACAGTTTGCATAGAGAAACGGTATTTTTCTAATATAAACGCGATAACATACGCTCCTGCTGCAAAGCCAAAAACAAAGCCAAAACTTGGAGTGAGGAAAGATTGAAAGCCGTTTATGAGGACGACTAAGACTATATGCAACCCTTGCGACACAAGGGCATTGTTTTTTGTCAGCAATATTCCTGTCAATAAAGCAAATAAGGTTTGCAGGGTTAAAGGAATCGGCCCAAGAGGAATACTGATAAATCCGCTGATAAAGGTTAAGGCAGCCATAACACTGCAATACGTAAGATCTCTTGCACTCATTTTCATTTTAGGTTCTCCTTGTTAAATGGACGTTTGATGGTTATTTCGCCATAAGATAAGGTGCGATGTTCGCCATCTTTCATTTTAACGATCAAACCGCCTTGTTGATCAATATCAATTGGAACAGCTTCAAACTCTTGTTTTCCTTGTTTAAAGTTGATTTTTTTACCAAAGACAAAACAACGTTCTTTGTAAGCTTCAAGATATTCTCTGGTCTCAATCTCTTGGTAAATATGATGGAATTGATTAATGATTTCAGCAATCAACTCATTACGAGTTAGTTCAGGGTTTTCTGAGGATAATAAACTTCCTGCGATGGATTGCAATTCAGCTGGAAAGCCTTCAAGCGGCATTCTAAAGTTTAAACCGATTCCCAGAATAATGGTTTCAATCGTTCCATTTTCAAAATTTGTGACGGCTTCAGTTAAAATACCTGAAATTTTATACCCGTCTAAGTAAAGATCGTTGACCCATTTGATTTGCGGTTTCTTATTTGTTACTTTTTCAATCGCCAAACAGACAGCAACGGCAGCAGCAGTTGTGATCAAAGTTGCATCCATCGTCGTCAAATGCGGTTTTAGGATAAGGCTCATATAGATGCCCGTTTGTGGCGGAGAATAGAAAAATCTTCCTAAACGTCCTTTGCCTTTTGTCTGCTCTTCAGATAAAACAATCGCTTCTGTAGTTGCTTGGTCAACAATTATTTTTTTCGCTTCATTATTAGTCGATTCCGTTGTTTTCAAAATATGAAAAGGCCGTTCTTTTAATTCCGGCAGCAAGAAAGGACGTATCGCTTCAGCCGATAAAAGATCAGAAGTTGCAGAGAGACAATACCCTTTATTCGGTACTGCTTCAATTGCATAACCGTCTTCTTTCAATAAATTGATTGCTTTCCAAATAGAAGTTCGAGAAATCTGTAGGGTATCCGCTAATTCTTGACCAGAAACAGCGGATCCTTTATTTTTTTCTAAAAAAGCCAATACACGTTGTTTTGTTGTCATACCTATCACCTCTTTAACAAGAGTGTAACGATTGAACAAATGAATGTCAACCCAATTTTATTTATGGGTAACGACAGATTATAGAGATACCCGAAAATGGATGAGGCAAAAAATAAATGCATAAGTATTTTTTTCGCTGGTTGTGTTACTATTGTTTTAAAGCAGGTCACTAGTTATTGTTAAGTCAATTTTAGGTAGCGTCTGTTTCAATTTTATATGGAGACTATTTGCTGAATAAGTATCAGTTAGACTGAAACAGGCAAAGTGCAATAAAAAAAGGAAGGCAGAGGAGTTTTTATATGGAGATGAACGAATTTCTTGAGTTTTGCAAACAAGGGCATCCGATTTCAGAAGAGGATAAAGAAGTAAATGAACTTTCAGCCCACTGCAGTGATGAAGCTCAAAAACTCACTATGACTTTGAATACATCCTATCATTCAACAGAAGAAATAGTGGCTATTTTTAGTGAATTGACAGGCAAAAAAATCGATCCTTCTTTTGTCTGCAATCCGCCGTTCTATACAAATTTTGGAAAAAATATTTCTATTGGGAAAAACGTATTTTTTAACATCGGTTGTTCCTTTCAAGATAGAGGCGGGATCAGTATCGGAGATGGTGCCTTATTGGGAATGAACGTTACAATTGCTACACTCAACCATGGCTTATCTATAGAAACACGAAACACTGTTTATCCTTCTTCCGTTACAATTGGAGAGAATGTTTGGATCGGTTCCAATTCAACTATACTGCCGGGTGTCACTATTGGAAATGGGTCCGTTGTGGCTGCAGGAGCAGTTGTCAACAAAGATGTGCCAGCGGATACAGTTGTTGCAGGTGTACCAGCAAAAACCATTAAAAAGATCAATACTGAAGCAAAATAAATCATTTTAAAAGGGGAGGAAAAGAGTGGAAGATAAAGTAAGACATCTTGTTTTTTACCAGCAGCTGGACAATCAAGAATGGCCGCTTTATTTAGCTGCCACATCAGAAGGACTCTGTTTTGTCGGTTCTTTGGGTGAAGGTTTCGCTGAATTAGAAAATTGGACTGAAAAATATGTACCGGGTGCTTTGTTAGAAGAAAATGAAGCAGAGACAGCTAAATACGCTGAACAATTGCAAGAGTATTTTAAAGGAGAAAGAAGCCGCTTCGATATTCCGCTTAATGCGATTGGAACCGTCTTTCAACAAGAAGTATGGGCAGCATTAAAGGAACTGCCTTATGGTGAAACGACTTCTTATGGAGAAATCGCTGATAAGATCAATCGACCTGGTTCTTCCCGCGCTGTCGGAACCGCCATTGGGAAAAATCCTATTTTAATTGTTGTTCCTTGTCACCGAGTAATCCATAAAAATGGAGGAATTTCCGGCTACAGGGGTAAATTGCCTATGAAGAAGAAACTGTTGGTTTTGGAAACAAAAATGACCTTTGGCAAATAAAGTTTGAACTGATAGTGATTTGAATGTCGGTTGAATGAAAAAATAATAGTAAGCTGAAAGTGATCTGTCTATTTTTTCTGTCAAGCGAAAGTAAAAATGTCCCAAAACCAAGGGTCACATTAATGCAAGCTTTTACTTCGCAAAAGCTTGCATTAATGTGACTGAATTTGTTAAAATTAGCCTTAAGCTGTTTGTTCAGCTTCGTACTCTTCGAGTGTTTTTCCGACACTGCGAAGATATCTTTTGAAAGATTCTAGTTTCCACGGGTGAGATTGTGGGGGAATATACTGGCGTCTTTCTTTTTTTTGCTCTGGAATCGGATCAAACTCTTTTGAGTAATAGTCATGCTCTTTCAGGCTCCTTGTTGTGTATATTTTTTCAGCTATATTTACATAGATATCTCCATTAAACGCTTCGATAATTAGCACCTTTGATTTTCGTGTGAAGTATTTATCTTCACTACCTTCCGTAGGCAGGTAGTAGTTATTTTGATAACGAATATGATGCCCACTATCCACTTTTCTATTCGCTACTCGTGCTAATAACAAATTGATTTCAGATTTAGTTGGTGCCTTTTCATAAATGGATTCCTTCGTTTTATGACCAAACTTCTTATTGAAAGTTCTAACCCATTTCGTTAAAAAATGATTGGATTCCTCAATAGATTGTATTCCAGCTAATTCTAAATCTACAGGAAGTCGCGATTGAACAGTCCCGTTTAAGCGCTCTACACGTCCTTTAGCTTGTGGAATAGATGAAGTTCTAATCTCAATACCGAGTTGATGACAGGCAAACCCGAACTGGGTAAATGTATCTTCTTCAACCGCTCTCATGGCTTTTGATGTGTATTCAAAAACCGTTCGTTTATCTGTCAAAAAAGCTAAGGGAATGCCTTGTTTCGTTAGAATCTGATTGAGCACATGATAATAACCCTTGAGTGTTTCTTGCGTATCGAAATAAGCCCCAACGATATTACCAGAAGCGTCATCAATAGCTAAATGAAGATGTGTCACCTCTTTACCAAACCAGTTATAGGAACTGGCATCCATTTGAATAAGCTCCCCCTGATATTTCTTTCTAGGACGGCTGGGATGGCTTTTTTCGGGTAACTCCATTTGATCTTCGGCTCTTGGAACCAATGGGTTCTCAGCCTTTTTTTCTCCTTTCATCGATTTAGCTTTGATTCGAGCTTTTATTTTCTTACGCGTTTTTCTTTGGGTTTTAGGTGATAAAATATTCGCTTGATATAAAATACGACGAATAGTCGTATCGGTGTAACAGATGTCATAATCCTCCTTCAGAATTTCAGTAAAATGCTTCACATTAGGCTGTATCTTAAAACTTTGATAGAGCTCGACCACTTGTTTTTTTGTTTCCTTTGGCACAGCGTGCTTAGCCGTTTTTCCTCTGTTACCGTGTGAAAAAATAGCTTTTCCTCCTTTTTGATAGTCTTGAATCAATCTGTTGACTTGCCTCGTCGAGAGCCCAAGTTCAACACAAGCTCTCTTTTTTTCCTTTCTTTTTTCTGCCACAGCTTTTATTACTTTATATTTTTTATCTTCATTCATCGTTAGCATGATCCTTTTCATGAGTTTATTTTATCATTTTGGGACATTTTATGCTTCGACCTACTTAGGACATTATCACGTTCGAATGATAGCTGAAAGTGATCTGTCTATTTTTTCTTGACTATTTAAAAATAATCTTTATACTAAAATTTAATTGCACAAATCGATTGTTTTCTAGGGTTCCGCAATCTAAATGATTGGACTGGTCCGAGAGAAAACGCACAGTTTTTCTGTGTCACGGAGGGACAAAAGCCCGGGAGTAACTGGTAAACAGTTCACTTTCGAGCTTTTTATTTTGCAATAAATGAGGAGGGAAACTTTTATATGAATAAGCATTGGGGAAAAGTATTATTAGGTGCTGTTTGTGAAGTACTATGGGTAGTTGGTTTAAACCATGCGACGAATGTTTGGGAATGGCTAGGAACACTTTTTGCAATCGTGCTTAGTTTTTATTTGATTATTGCAGCAAGTCAATACATTCCAGTGGGAACAGTATATGCAGTCTTTGTTGGTTTAGGAACAGCAGGAACAGTCTTTTCTGAAATTATTTTCTTTAACGAGCCTTTAAATATCAGTAAATTGCTGCTGATTTTTCTTTTACTGGCCGGTGTTATAGGCTTGAAGTTAGTGACTGAAGACAAACCTGAAAAAGGAGGTGTTTCTTAATGGCGTGGCTTTCATTAATTGCAGGCGGGTTATTCGAAGTAGTGGGTGTCATGATGATCAATCGACTGAATCAACACCGCAATTGGCAATCACTGCTTTTATTAGCAGTAGGTTTTGGAGCTAGTTTTTTCTTTCTATCGTATGCGATGAAAACCATTCCTATGGGAACAGCTTATGCTATCTGGACAGGAATAGGAGCATCTGGCGGAGCTTTATTAGGAATGTTGCTGTATGGTGAATCAAAAGACTGGAAAAGAATCCTTTTTATTGCAATGATCTTAGGAGCAACAATAGGGTTAAAATTAGTGTCCTAATGAAAAAGGATCTAGCTAAAAAGCTGGTTGAGGGAAATTAACTCAATCAGCTTTTTTAGATAGTAAGGTAGTATAAAAAAGTGTAGGAAAGTAGGGATAATTAAATATTTTATAGTTTTTTATTTTGTTATGCAGTTAGTAAAGGATGAATTGTCTGGTAGAGCCAGTCTAGCAAACAATAGTAGTAGAAAACAGGGAAGAAATGTTAAGTAGAAGTACGCTTGTTAATAAAAGAATAGGCAATCAGTAAAGAAGCACTTATCAAAGGGTTCAAAATTTCAAATCATTTATTTTTTACTAGTTGATGAATCAGCTAAAGATGAAAGACTCCTATCAATTATTCTCTAAGATACAGATTTTCTGGTGCTTTTAGAAAGTCATCTCATGTAATATCAGTGCAAGGGGTTGAAAGAGTATTGTTCCCGAAACTTATTTCCCTATATTTCTTACGATTTTGAGCGTCTTATCTCGCTTTTATTAAAACTATCAAACCTAAAAAGAGCTGTTTTTTGCTTAATGAGAATGAATCCTTTAAAGTAGATAGTATATAACAGATGAATTTTAGGAGGGAAAAAAATGAATCAATTCATGGAAAGAGCATTAGATCTTGCTGAAAAGAATGTTCGTGATGGAGGCCAGCCTTTTGGAGCAGTGCTAGTAAAAGATGGAAAAATTGTTGCTGAAGGTGTAAATGAGCTTCATCATACCTATGATATTAGCGGACATGCTGAAATGCTGGCTATTCGAAAGGCGCAATCAGAGCTTCAAACACATGATTTATCGGAATACACAATGTATGCTAGTGGAGAGCCGTGCCCCATGTGTTTAGCAGCGATGTATTTATCTGGTATGAAGCAAGGATTTTATTGCGTATCCATCGAAACCGCAGCGGAAGCAGGGTTAGGAATCTCTAAAACCATTTATACAGATTTTAAAAAATCGCGTTCTGAACGAAAACTTTCTATGCAGCAAATACCGTTAGAAAAAGAACAAGAAAACCCATTGAAAAAGTGGCAGGAAAAACAATAAGAATCGTCGATTGGTAATGTTTTGAAAAAGTTACGAACAATAAAATAGAACTGAAAAAATAATCATTTGAAATTTGTGCCTCAAGTTTTGAATGATTGTTTTTAATGACAATAGAGTTGTTTGCGCTTTTATCATCTGTTTGATTTAGAGAAAAAATAAGCTATACTGATAAAAAGAGAGTTATTTTTTAGATGTTCGCACTAAAAAAGAAAAAACAGTATTATTGGTATTGTGTTCTATCGTGTTGATTTTTTTACTGAACAGTTGTTTATCATCATTAGACAGCAAACCTCCACTTATAAGCGACGTCGTAATTGGAGGTAGTTCAAGCTACACTAATATTAGCTCGTTAATAATTTAAAAAAGGGAGATGACTATGATAAAAGCAGTTATTTTTGATATGGATGGTGTGATAGTAGACACTGAACCGGTCTATTACGAAAGGCTCCATGAGTTTTTTAAATATAATAATATTCACACAGAGACCGAGGAATTGAATAAGATTGTGGGTTCCAGTTCTGTCGATACTTGGGATGCTATTCAGCGAATTTGGGGTAAAGAACTAGATAAAAACCAGTATGAAGCAGCTTATGATGAATTTTATAAAGATATGCCGATTGATTTCAGAAAAATAGTAGATCAAGACATCACTTTCGTACTTGATTGGCTGACCAAAGAAAATTATAAAATAGCTCTAGCTTCTTCTTCATCTCACAGCAATATTCTAGAAGTTTTAGAACAATGCAATATTAAACATTATTTTCATTCTATTTTAAGTGGAGAAATGTTTAAACAGTCAAAACCACACCCAGAAATCTACTTAAAAACAGCTGAAACATTAGAAGTGAAGCCTGAAGAATGCCTTGTGATCGAAGATTCTACTTATGGCATAAGGGCAGGGAAAGCAGCTGGAATGTATGTATTGGCTAAAGAAGACAACCGCTTTAATTTCAATCAGGATCTTGCAGATGGAAAAATCAAAAGGTTAAATGAAATCATTACAGAATTAAAAAATTAAGCTTGTACAAAAGTAAAACTAGCATTCTTCGATAAGGAATTGAAGAAGACTAGTTTTTTTATTTTGCATACAGTAAGCATTAAGAATTCCTTTCCATATGATAGGTAAGTTAAATTTATGGTTTTGTGCTTTTCAACTGCAGCTAAAATAATTCGATTTTAGCTGCTAAAAATTGTTTAACGCCTCATTCTGTATGGTTGTATAGCTTTATGGTAGATAAATCCATTATATAGACCTTAAGTGCGTGGGGAAAAAAAGATATGGTCCACAAAACCTTTTTATGTGCCTGAAGTGTCAAAAAAAAACGAAGATAAGGTAGGCAAACTCATTTCAGATTCTAACGATCAAACTCCGAGTCGGTTTTACTTTGAAAAAAGACTTCTTTGAAGTATTATGAAATCAAATCTTACTTATAAAAAATCAGGAGGTTTCTAATGAATCCAAATTATAGTAAATTATTTGAACCTTTTACCTTTGCATCTGGTGTAACAATTAACAACCGTGTCATTATGGCGCCGATGACGACTAATTCATCTTTTGAAAATGGCATGGTAACTACCGATGAACACAATTATTATAAACGTAGAGCAGCAGGTCTTGGTGCAGTGATTACTTCTTGTGCGCAAGTAATGGAGAATGGAAAATTTGCAGGATCACTCAGTGCAGCTTCTGATAATCGCATTGAGAGCCTTTCAAAATTAGCGAAGTCCATTCAAAGTACAGGTGCTAAAGCAATTTTGCAAATTTTCCATGTAGGACGGATGGGTACAAGCAGAACATTGAGAGGCGAACAACCGGTTAGTGCAAGCGCAGTGCCAGCTCTTCGAGATTTTGCAGAGACACCAAGAGCCTTGTCGGATGAAGAAGTACGTGAACTGGTAACAGCCTATGGTGAAGCCACTAGAAGAGCTATCCTAGCTGGCTTTGACGGTGTTGAATTGCATGGAGCAAACACCTATTTGATTCAACAATTTTTTTCTCCACACTCGAATCGCAGAGACGATTTTTGGGGAGGTACACTTGAAAAGCGAATGAACTTTCCACTCGCAGTCGTACAAGCAGCAAAAGAAGCTATCAAAACCTATGCAGAAAAACCCTTTATACTCGGTTACCGAATTTCTCCTGAAGAAATGGAAGAACCGGGCATTACATTGGATGATACGTTACAGTTAGTAGCCAAATTAAAAAATCAAGGATTAGATTATCTCCATGTTTCAGTCGGAAATGTGATGCAACGTTCAATGCGGGACAAGAGCAATAAGAAGCCAATTATTCAAATCCTTCAAGAACAAGTAGGAAAGGATTTTCCAATTATAGGGGTTGGATTAATTCAAACCCCTGATGAAGCTATCAATGCTTTGGATCTAGGAATTCCACTAATTGCCGTTGGGCGCGAACTGATTGTGGAGCCTGATTGGATCAAGAAAGTTAAGGAAGGAAAAGAAGATGCTATTCGTACAGAAATTCATCCTCAAGACCGAGCAGATTTAATGCTGCCTGATGCAATGTGGGAATATGTAGAAAGCAACCCTGGCTGGCTTCCAATTGTTGAAACAAACCGTTAAAGTGAAGCAGCGTTATTCAAAAGAAAAGAAATAACCAACAAAGGTTATTTCTTTTCTTACGGTATAAGGGCTTATATAGTTTTTTTCTAAATCAGTCTCAAATACAAAAAATAAGCAACTTAAAAGGAGGGAATAGTTAATGGTGAAAAGACAAAAGAAACCTGTTTTTGTCTTTATAGGGAGTTTATTTTCGCTACTGCTCGTAGCTTGTACTGCAAATCATACAAAAAATGGTGAACAATTAGTTCAGGATCCAAATAGACAAACAATCGAAAATGTTCTGCAACAACTATTGAATGCACCTGATGAAGAACTTCTGACAGAATACTATTACGTAACGCGTACAGTTGATGAAAACCAGAAACAACTAGCTCAGCCAGTGATAAATTAAATAATCTATTAGATGAAAGATTTGGCGACTTCTTTACAATAACAGGCTATGAAAAATTCATTGATGGACTGGGATTTAAATACTCTATTGAAGCAGAGTCTTCAGAGTACCAATTAATGGTAAATGGAATAGATGTTACCCAAGATAAAGATGCTTCTCAGCATTATGTTTTTAAGGTTCATTTAGTCTATACAACAGATGAAGGAGAAGAAAAAACAGCTCTTGTGACAGGAAAAGCAGAAAGCCAAGAAAAAGGAAAATTGTCTTCGATCGAAATCAAAGATGATGAAGGGCTAGAACAGGAGATGATTGAAAATAGCCAATAAGCTATTCGAGCATTAAGTAACGTTATGTAATTGTCTCTATTGAAACTAAAAAGATTGGCTATTCCAATTCATCCGCCAATTTTTTTAGTTGTTCTTTGTTCTGCAACCAGTAGTTTCTGCCATCTTTTTTTAACCAGCCCTTTTCACAAAATTGTTTAAGTACATAAAGAAGATGACGATAGCTGACGTTTAGATAATCAGAAGCTTCAGTATGCTTTTCACTATAGCTATTCTTTTTTTCAGTAAGCAGAATAAAAGCAGCTAGTCGGTTTTCTAATGGATAACCGCTATTTTTCGCGTAATTTTTTGTTCTTGTCAGTGTTCTTTCTCCTAATGTCTTGCATAATTGTTGTAAAAAATAAACATCTTGCAGCAACTTCTGACCACATTCTTTTAAAGAAAAAGCAATACAAACACAATCTTCCATAGCTTGAATGCCTTTTGCTTGAGTCTCAACTCCGACTAAACCTAAATCTCCAATAAGCGAATACTCGGTTAAAAAATTAATTAGAGATACTTTCCCATTTTTATGCGTCATAAATACTTTAGCTTTACCAGAAACTAAGTAATAAAGGTAAGGAAAAGCTTCTCCTTCGTTTGTTAACATCTCTTTCTCTTTAAATGTATGAATAGTAGCATAAGGAAGAAAATTTTTAGAGAATAGGGATTGAACTTTTACATCGCTTAGATAAGCGTTAATTATTTCTTGATTATTTTCAGCTTTCATCAACTCACCTCATTATTAGTATGAGATTTCTCATACTAAATTACAAGAAGGAATGTTATTCTGTTTAAGAACAGCAAACGATTTTTTATGACAATATGAGAAAGGAAAAATAAAAATGACTAAACATACCTCTTTAACTTTAAAGTATGCCGGTTTACAAAGCCTTTATTGGATGTGTTTTTGTGCCATTTATGGTTTTGCATCAGTATTTTTGTTGGCAAAAAACTTTGAAAATCAGCAAATTGGTGTGATACTAGCGCTGGTAAATATCTTTTCGGTTGTGTTGCAGCCTGCAGTTGGCTTTTTGGTTGATCAGTTAAGCAGTCTATCTTTAAAAAAGGTGATTTCTTCTATCGCAATCGTGAATATCCTTTTTTTAATCAAATTAATTACGGAACCGGATAATCTTCTTATCAGTACAGCATTATATATTGGCGTAACTTCATTAACACTTACATTACAGCCTTTGCTCAATTCACTAATTTTTGAACACATTAATGAAGGGCTAGAGATCAATTATGGCTTAACGAGAGGAGTAGGCTCACTTTCTTTTGCTTTTATTTCCTTTTTTCTAGGAAGAGCGCTTAATAAGTACAGTGCAAATATTATCCCGATTCTCTGTATTTCTTTATATCTGATCTTTTTACTTCTCGTAGTCACTTTTCCCGCAACGGAAACACAATTGAGCAGAGATCCATCCGGTCTTCACTCAAATGAAGCAACACGCCCTAAAAGCCTGTTGCATTTTTTTAAACAATACGAACGTTTTCTTCTTTTTTTAACAGCTATCGTATTTCTTTTTGGATTTCATACGATTATTAACAGTTACTTAGTGCAGATTATGTCTAGCCTTGGCGGAAAGGATAGCGATTTTGGTTTATCTTTAACAATCGCAGCTTCTGTAGAATTGCCGGCGATGTTAGGATTTGGTTATTTAGCTTCCAAATATAAAAGCAGTTCATTACTAAAAATTTCCAGCTTTTTCTTTGTTGTTCGTAGTCTGTTGTTTCTTGGATCCAGCACCGTTTGGATGATCAATGTTGCTCAATTATTCCAAGCGCTTTCTTTCGCAATCTATGTTCCAGCATCAGCTTATTATGTGAACAAATTAATGAAAAAAGGGGATAAAGTAAAAGGTCAGACTATGGTGATTGGAGCAACTACTTTAGGAAGTGTTTTTGGAAATGGGCTAGGAGGTTGGTTGTTAGATAATGCAACGGTTCATACAATGCTAACCGTCGGGATGCTGAGTGCAGTCTTCGGTTGCTTGCTACTGTTTTATGCCATAAAAAAAGAAATTTAAAATATAAAAATGAAAGAGAGATTGAAATGATGAAAAATTACCGAACATTACTATTTGATGTGGACGATACGTTACTTGATTTTGGTGCAGCAGAAAAACAAGCTTTAACGTTACTTTTTGAAGAACAACAGCTCTTATTAACAGCAGAAATTGAATCTCGGTACGGCCAAATTAATCAAAGTCTATGGAAAGCATTTGAAGAAGGAAAAATTGGACGTGACGAAGTGGTCAATACACGTTTTTCTACTCTATTTAAAGAGCTGGAAAAAGAAATTGATGGGATTTTATTTGAACAAAAGTACCGCAATTACTTAAATGAAGGACACGATTTAATGATGGGTGCATTTGATTTGGTTCAGGAATTAAAAGATGATTATGATTTGTATATCGTAACTAATGGCATTTCAAAGACACAATACAGACGGTTACAGGATTCAGGACTTTATCCATTGTTTAAAGATATTTTTGTTTCAGAAGATACGGGTTATCAAAAACCTATGAAAGAATATTTTGACTATGTTTTTGCCCGTATTCCGAATTTTTCAAAAGAACAGACATTGATCATTGGCGATTCTCTTACTTCAGATATCAAAGGCGGTCAACTAGCCGGCATCGCTACTTGTTGGTTCAATCCTGAAAACAAAGTAAACAAAACGGGTATCGAACCTGATTACCAAATCCAATCGTTAGAAGAACTTTATCAAATCTTACAAAAACAACTCGTTAAATAAGCAGTTTGTATTCTTGTACACTTATCGACTCTCTTTCATTGAGAGAGGATAAGTGTATTTTTTTAAGCTGATAGAAAAGGTTTGCATTTTACATTTATGCGGAGTACAATTAAATTGTGCACAACTTAAACAGGAGGGAATACATGAAAGGCAATCATTTTTTATTAGAAGAGCAGTTATGCTTTTCAACTTATACTTTATCCAAACAGTTTACAAAATTTTATCGTCCTATTCTGGAACCTTTTTCATTAACTTATCCACAATACTTAACACTGCTTTTATTATGGGAAGAACCAGAACAAAGCGTTCAAACGTTAGGGAAAAGGTTGGTATTGGATAGCGGAACGCTAACTCCTATGCTGAAAAGAATGGAAAAAAACGGCTATATTACTCGAAATCGTAATCCGGAAGACGAAAGACAAGTAATGATCAAGCCAACAAAAAAAGCAAATGACATAAAGGATGAGTTGCTTAAAAAGATTGCTAATTGTCTTTCTCTTTTAAATTTTGATGAAAAAGAATATTTTGCTTTAATTGCTCAACTCAACGAGTTAACTACAAAACTAGGAGGAATAAATGATGACAAAACTATATGAAACAAAAATGATCAACACAGGCGGCAGAAACGGTGAAACTCATTCTCCAGATCATTCTGTTGAATACAAAATATCAGCCCCTGGCAGTAAAGGGGAAGGAACAAATCCTGAACAATTGTTTGCAGCAGGATACGGTTCTTGTTTTAATGGAGCTCTTGAATTAGTTCTTTCACAAGCAAAAATAAAAGCAGCAAGTACAATTGACTGTACAGTTGCTTTATATAATGATCCAAACGAAGGTTTTGAACTAAAAGTTGTGTTAGAAGGCGAAATCAGTGGATTTTCAACAGATGAAACATTAGAATGGATGGAAAAAGCTCATCAAGTATGTCCTTATTCTAAAGCTACCAGAGGAAACATAAACGTTGAATTAAAAGCAAAATAAGCTGAAAAAGAATGGCAAGGATGGATACCTGTTCAGACAGCCGTTCAATCAATAGACAAAAGAAACCTTAATGGCTAGTTCCTTTTAATAGGCAATTAGAAATTAAGGTTTTTGTATACTAAAAAGACAGAAAATTAAGCACAAACAAGTAGTTAGCTCCCTAAGCAAACAAGAACGTTTGTTTGTTTTTTATTCCCATTTGTGCGATCACATGCTACTATAGAAGGAGAAAAAATTATACAAAATGCACAATAGGAGTAAGTTATGCAACTATTCAAAGGAAAGAAAAATAAACGCCGTCTCTTCATCGTTTTAGCACTTCTCAGCTTCATCAGTACAAATTGGTTTTACCGTACCGTCTTCCAACAGAAGCTAGCCTTATATTTAAAGCCGATGTATAGTTTACCAGATACCCGGATTGTTTCATTGGTGATCTCTTTAGGATTGGCTTTTCTTTTAGTTGGGATCTTTTATCACATTATTTACCGTATGAAAGGTATAAATAGTTTGAAATCCTCTACACTTGTGTATGGAATAGCCTTGATCGGTTTCTTATTTTTTAACAGTTCCAGCCAGGATGGAACGACACTAAATCCATTAGCTTTTATTGGAGAATTAGTAAATGGCAGTGGTGTAGATACGTTCTTTAACTTAGCTTGTTTTATTCCATTAGGTTCTTATTTGAAGCGGTGGAATCTTAAGAAATTAGCGATAAAAACAGTTATTCCTTTATTTTCAGTAGAGCTTGTTCAATACATAGTGGGGCTGGGATCTTTTAATGTGAGCGACTTGCTTTTAAATTATATGGGATTATTCGTAGGGTACCAATTGATGAATGCTCGTTTTGTTAAACGGCTGATAACTAAGTAGCCAGAATATGAAATACTCTATAAAAAAGCTCTCTTTTATTTCCGATACGTAACTGGAAAGAAAGAGAGCTTTTAGTATGACAACTACTTTTCTACTTCAATTTTTTTGTTTTCTATGGCAGACATTCGAGTAGATTTAATATAAATGATGATTGTTTTGATTACTGCAAAAGCCGGGACTCCAAAAATAATTCCCACAATCCCCATCATTTTTCCTGCTACTAATAAAATGATAATAATGGTCAATGGGTGGATTGCTAAAGATTTCCCAACGAATTTTGGTGTCAAGAAATTAGCATCAAGCTGTTGTACAATAAATACGACCAAAGCAACAAAAAAAGCTGTTGCCGGAGAAATCGTCAAGCCAACAATAAATGCAGGAGCAGCGCCAATGAAAGGACCAATATAAGGAATAAGATTGGTAGCGCCGTTAATGATTGCTAATAATAGCGTATAAGGCAGTCCAATAAATAAAAAACCAAAGTATATTAAGATAGCCACTACAATACTCGCTAATCCTTTTCCGCTGATATAAGCAGAAATCACTTCATTTGTTTGATGGAGCAGTTCAATAACGTGTTTTTTATATTTTTCGGGAAATAAATTGGCAACAGCCGGTTGAAATTTTTCACCGTCATGAAACATATAAAACAGCATAATGGGCACTGTGATCAAGACAATCGTTAAGTTAGCGACCATTGCCAGGATAGAACTGATACTAGTTGTAACGCTAGATAAAATGGTTTTCGAAATAGCATCAAGTGATATATTTAAACGATTCAGTGTCTCTTCAAGATCCACATTATTGGATTTGGAAAATAAGGTCAAATCTTTGGCTTGTATTTCAATATCTGAAATAATAGCTGGTATATTAGTAACCAAATCTGATAATTGTTCCATCAAGACAGGTACGGTCTTAATAATAAAAGCAGCTGCTCCACCAAGAAAGAGGATCATAACTAACATAACGGCATAACTGCGTTTGAGTTTTACTTTTTGTAAGAGTTTAACCAAAGGATTAAATAAGTAAAATAAAAAACCTGCACTTAAAACGGGAATAAAGAGCGTTGAAAATAAAACGAAAATTGGATGGAAAACAAAGCTGATTCGTGTGGCAAAATAAACAATAACGACGACTGCTAACAGCCACATTGTCCAAAAGAACAGCTTTGAATCTTTAAAAAATTTCATAAAAATAGTCTCCTTTTTAAATCAGTACGGTACAACGGATCATGTATTCATTTATCATCTACTATACTACCATGATTAACGGACTTATTTTACAATAGTTTGACTTCTAAAAAAGACTTAGTATCTAATCTAAAAGAAAAGCAGGCATACTAACTGATTTATGTCTTTAAAATTAAGCTGAATTCAAAAAAAAATTAAGGTTAGCGAAAAAGAGTTGCATTGAAAAGCGAATTAAGTTATGCTTTAAAACGTAACCTTTACGATTTGGTTAAAATAAGTTTATGTGCTTATTTTACTACATAGAGGGTAGGTTAAAAAATTAATTAAGATCAGGAGGATGTATATGCAAAAGAAGAGAAAAGTTATGAGCTTAGTACTGTCTATTGTGGGAACTTTTTTATTGCTTGTTGGTTGCGGAAACACTGGGAACCAATCTGATAGGCCCAATGGAGAAAATACAACTGGGAAGTTAAAAATCGTTACAACTTTTTATCCCATGTATGATTTCACAAAAAATATTGTGCAAAACAAAGCAGATGTCGCTATGTTGATCCCAGCTGGAACGGAACCGCATGACTTTGAACCGAGTGCAAAAATGATTGCCCAAATTGAAAATGCAGACGTCTTTATTTATAATAGTGATGAAATGGAAACTTGGGTACCGAGTGCGTTAAAAGCTATTGATACAAAGAAAGTAACGGTTATCAATGCCAGTAACGGAATTGAATTTATTGAGCACGACGAACATGATGACCATGAGGAAACAGAAGAAGAGGACCATTCAAAAGAACACCATCACGCTGTTGATCCGCATGTTTGGTTAGATCCTGTGCTAGCTCAAATAGAAGTCAAAAATATTCAAGAAGGGCTTGCAACAGTTGACACAGAAAACGCCGCCTCTTATCAAGAAAATGCAGCAGCTTACAACGAAAAATTAGCTGCATTAGATCAAGAATTTAAAGAGGCATTTAAACATGCAACTAACCGTGTATTTGTAACACAACATGCAGCATTTGCTTATTTAGCAAAACAATACGAGTTAACTCAAATTTCGATTTCTGGTTTATCTGCTGAAACAGAACCCAGTCCAGCAAAGCTGGCTGAATTAACCGAATATGTAAATAAATACCATGTAGAATACATTTATTTTGAAAATAACGCCTCTTCAAAAATAGCTGAAACGTTAGCTAATGAAGTCGGGATAGAATTGGCTATTTTGGATCCGATCGAAGGAGTTACTCAAAAAGAGCAAGAAGCCGGTGTTGATTACATTCAAGTAATGAAAAACAACCTTGAAGCATTAAAGAAAAGTATTTATTAAAATTGGCTAGAAAAACAATCAATAATTAGTTTTTTTAACCTAAAAAGTAAACTCTTGAAATCAATAAGTGATTTTAGGAGTTTATTTTTTGTAAAGTCGTATAAGATGCGGAAAAATAATGAACTTGTTAAAATGAATCTATAAGATCAAAATCGCAAAACCAAAAAAAGGAAGGAGATCGACTAATGACTGATTCAACTTCTCAAAACCCGCTAAATCAATATTTTAATGGAACTTACCCTAAACAATATCAAGAGACTCCTGGTATTCAAGGGAAGATGGATCCTTTGCCTGATTGTGGGGAAACGTCGTATAAAGGAAGCGGAAAATTGATTGGCAGAAAAGCATTGATTACAGGCGGAGATTCAGGGATAGGCCGAGCAGCAGCGATAGCCTATGCGCGCGAAGGTGCTGACGTAGCGATTAATTATTTACCGGAAGAACAACCAGATGCCGAAGAGGTAAAAGAACTGATTGAAGCAGAAGGACGAAAAGCAGTATTGATACCTGGAGATTTAAGTGATGAATCTTTTTGCCAAGATTTAGTGAAACAAGCTTATACCGAATTAGATGGACTAGACGTATTGACTTTAGTTGCTGGCCAACAGCAAGCTGTAAAAGATATTACTGAATTACCGACTGACCAACTTCGCAAAACGTTTGAAGTGAATGTCTTTTCATTATTTTGGGTAGTAAAAGCTGCCTTGCCTTATTTGCCAAAAGGAGCTTCTATCATTACCACAACTTCTGTACAAAGTTTTGACCCAAGTCCTATTTTACTGGATTATGCTGCTTCGAAATTTGCCATTACGGGATTTACACGCGGTTTAGCTAAACAATTAGCTCCGAAAGGAATCCGAGTCAATTCAGTTGCTCCTGGTCCAATTTGGACACCATTACAAATTACTGGTGCACAACCGAGCGAAGCCATACCTGAATTTGGCCAACAGGTACCACTGAAAAGAGCGGGTCAACCAGTAGAACTAGCAGATGTGTATGTGTTCCTCGCTTCGACTAGTTCAAGTTATGTGACTGCCCAAGTTTACGGTGTAACGGGTGGAACAGAAATTGCGTAATTTATTTTATTGTTGTTAAAAAGAACCAAAGTTTACTAATAAAACCAATCCCCTTCACTTTAAGCCTATTGTGCTTAAAATGAGGGGATTTTTATGTGGAGGTAATAAAATAGAGCATTCAATTTTCGCAGCATGTTTGAAGGATGCACCGTCTTTTGTTATTTTTAGTGAATTTAGTAACAAATAACAGTAGACAGAAAACTGACTTGAAACGGTTATTTCTTCTTATGATTGTGAACGGTAACCGTATGAAGAATAACCGATAATAAGGTAAAAAATAAAACGGCGAATGCTAGCCAGCGTACCCAAAAATTAGTTAAATTTAAAAGACCCAGTTTAGCTAATCCTTCTTCCATTCCCATCACCAAAAGGGAAGAAAAAGCAATCATAAAGAATAATTGAATATAGCGTTTCAACAGATCGTGCTCCTTTTCAATAGTTTGTTGTAAGGATAAGCCTAAGTTATAACATTCCTCTTTTTTTCGTAAAGGAAGAGCGGACAGTTTCCATGTATTGGTCAATACTACTTCGCCAATAGGTTTCATCCCGGCAGCAGAAAAAACAGTTTGAACACTATTAAAAGTAGTATCAGTCAGACCGGTCACTATGTTTTCCAAAGCTGTCTTATAGCAGCTGGTAATGGTAATATACTTTTTACCTTTTAAATTTCCAGGTTTTAAATCTCCATTTTCGGTTGTTTTGACTGCGTATTGCCGCAGACAATCGAGAAAGTTTTTCGCTATGCCGCTGATTTCTCCCCAGTAAGTAGGCGCTGCTAAAACAACGCAGTCACTTTCCAGTAATTTAGCATAAAGTTTACGAGTATCAGGATGGCTCATCTTTACTTGGTACTCGTCTAAATAAAGCAATTCAGTTATCAAGCCAGCGTCACTTGCACCGGCCAAAACTTCTTCCAACATTTTTGCAGTTTTTCCTCTATGGTTATAACTGCCTAAAATGCCTAATATTTTCATCATAAAGTAAACACTCCTAAAAAGTTCCGTATGCCTTAAGTATACCATAGGATGATTTTTGTGAACTGTTTTACATGTAATAAAAAGGGATGGGAAATTTCTAGGAAAGCTGATTAACATCTCATAAGTAGAAGAAGCGGCTTTTTAAACCAAATTGAATAAAAAAACATTTTTCTTAGCGGAAATGGTGTTCTGTGGTAGAATGATAAATGGCAATTTTTTTAAGTGCAGCTCTGCTGGCTTAACGAATCAGGAGGAAGAACATGAAGAAAATAAAAGGTAAAAAGTTATTTCTCGCTATGCTATTAGTAGGAATTCTTATAGGAATAAGTCTGGTTTATGTACATAATAGCGCGGAAACACAAGAAAAAGAAGTCAAAATCACTCTTTTGGCAACATCTGATATTCATGGACGCTTTATGCCATGGGATTATGCGATTGATGAACCAAATCTAGAAGGCAGTTTAACACAACTTCAAACCCTTATAAAAAAGATTCGTCAAGAAAATCCTAATACTATTTTATTGGATGCAGGAGATATGATTCAAGATAATTCAGCTGAATTATTTAATGATCAGCCTGAGTCACCTATGATGGCGGCTATGAATGAAATGGGATATGACGTATGGACTCTTGGGAATCATGAATTTAATTTTGGACTGGATACACTGAAGAAAATAGCTGATCAATATACGGGTATTAAGTTAGCCGGAAATGTTTATCAAAAAAACGGCGAACGCTTTTTACCAGCTTCTACTGTTATTGAGAGGGCTGGAATCAAAATCGGCATTATCGGAATGGTGACTCCCATGGTGACAGAATTTGAGAAAGGCAGTTCACATTTAGACGGTATCGAAATTAGGAGTGCGATCAAAGAAACGAAAAAAGCGGTAGCAGATTTAGAGGGAAAAGCAGATGCAGTAGTTGGCTTAGTTCATATGGGCTTAGAAAATGAATACGATGTTGCTGGAACGGGTGTCCAAGAACTGACTAAAGCTGTTCCTGAATTGGATGCCGTTTTTGCTGGGCATGCACATGAATTGATTAAAGACACGGAATCAAACGGCATACCAGTTACAGAACCAGAAAATTACGGTACGTATCTTTCTAGAATTGATTTGACATTCAGTAAGAAAGGCGACCATTTTGAATTACAGCAAAAAGACGTCACAGCTATTCCAGTTGTAGCCGCAGATGGAACGGTTACCGAATCAGACAAAGAATTAGAGACAATTTTACAACCTTATCATGAACTTGCGCGTGCAGACGCTAATGAAATAGTAGGTGAGTTGAAAGGAATGAATTTGGTTCCTGAAGACACCATCAAGGGCATCCCAGCAGTTCAAACACAAGAGACTCCTTTGATAGATTTTTTACATGAAGTGATGCTCTATTATAGTCATGCAGATGTCGTTGCTCATCAAATTGATAACGATCAAGCCTCATTAGAAATCGGACCGATTCGGAAAAAAGATTTAGGGTATAACTACCAATTTGAGGATGGAGACGTTTCTGTTTATAAAGTAACCGGCCAAGATTTAAAAGATTATATGGAGTGGGCTGCTGGTTATTTTAATACTGCTCAACCGGGAGATGTTACGATCAGCTTTAATGAAAGGCGGCGAACAGCCGATAAAGTGACGAATGATTTGTTCGGAAACATCAAATATGAAATTGATTTAAGCGAAGAACCAGGAAATCGTATTAAAAATTTACGTAAATTGGATGGTACGCCAATCAAGATGAGTGACCAGTTAAAACTAGGCATGAACTCAAGAAGAATGGAGTTTCTTCGTTCAGATGGCGAATTGTTTTCAAACCGAGAATTTAATAAAATATGGGAATCTCAAGCTGAAAGTGCATATGGAGCAACAGAAGGGACTCTTCAAAAACTAGCTACTAAGTATTTAGTAGAAGAATTGAATGGAAAATATACACCAGAACCAAAAAACAATTGGAAAATAGTGGGAATAGAAACCGAATCTCCAGCTTACTCAGCCGTTGTCGAACTTGTCAATAAAGAGATTTTAGATATTCCCCGTTCAAAAGAGGGAAGCGGAACGAATATTGCCTCTATCAATGTAACTAAACCGATTGTTAAAGAAGAAATCAGTTACTTGTCTTCAAAAGCTAATGTAGACAAAAACCAGTTTGCGGATGTGAAAACAACGGGAGAGTTTTATTTACAGTTAGCTCGAGTATTAAAAGAACAAGAATCCGTTAACAATAAATAGGAAATTTATCTAACCTATTTTTCGCTATTTGTAGGAAAGGAAAAAATAATGAAGAAAAGTACCTCTTTCTGCTGGATGATTGGATTATTATGGAGTATCTTCTTTATATTATGGAGCCCAGAAGTCTACGGTCAGACAGAAAGCGCGACTAACCAATATGCAAGTAAAGATTCAGCAGATTCAGTGGTAGATAAGAAAGCTGATTTGTCAGAAATCTATCAAAACACAAAGATTTATAATGGGATGCTCTCTTTTGAAGGAAAACTCTCTTATGAGATAAAAGGTCATGAAGGGACAATGACAGATATTCCAGTAAATAAAACTGGGAAATTTGCTGTGGACTTTGGTGAAAAAGAATTTAAGGTTGGAGATACGCTTATTTTTCATATAATCAGTGATGAGCCGGCTGGAATGGAAGAGACTATTGAGAAGCAAATTTTACTAGCAACAGCAGGCAAAGAAGTGATTTATCTTGAAGCAGAATCTTCTGAAGAAAAAGAACTTGAAGCAAACACGGTTTTACCTGCGCTTTATCCCTATACCAAACACTATATGGGCACAACGGATCCTAGTTCTTCTATTCGGTTATTCATCAATACACAACTAAGTGATCCAATCCAAGCAGATGCTGTGACTGGAGAATTTACACTCTCTTTTGATGATCAAGGATTACAAACAGGGCAAGTGATTCAATTCATTTTGTTATCTGATGGGATTACCCATCTCATGGAAAAGACCGTTTCAGAACCAACAGAAGAGTGGAAAAAGCGAGTAGCTGAAATCAAAGAAGCTACTGAATTACCAGATATCTATCAAAATATGGGGAATTACGCTGGAAAAACCATTTCCGAAGCAACGATAACTCTTAACTACTGTGATCAATTGGCCGCTGAAAGCACAGCTGATAAAAACGGCAACTTTATTTTTGATTTAAGCATACTTAATGAAATAAGTGCAGAAGACAGCCTTGAGATTACGATAACGGATACAACAGGGGTGTTTGCAACTTTTGAAAAAGTGGTTTTATTGGAAAAAAGCCAGGTGGATAATGAGGAAGAAGTCCCTGATCTAGAAACAGGAGAAGAAAATAAACTACCAGAGCCTGACGAGCATCAAGAGTCTCTTACGAAAAATGAAAGTCAAAAGAAGACGAAAGACAAACAAAGATTGCCGTTGGAGGAGACTACTGATAAAACGCATTTTTCGCTGTTACCTGATTCAACGGAACCAGGAAAAACAGCACATGTAAAAAATGAGGGAACTGCATTACCTGATTCGAAAAGTGAAACTACCCTATTTTCTTCAGCAGAGAAAAGTACTGAAGTATTGGAAAAAAATAAAAATGAAGCTGGAAAGTCAGCAGATAACGATTCTACTGCTCTAATGGGACTTGTTGTGCTGGGCACACTTGTGATGTCCGCATTTTTATATAAATATTAAAGGCAAACTCCAAGAATAAATAAAGAGATTCTTTTTGAACCCGCTGCTTTTGCAGTGGGTCTTTTTTTCTGTTCCTCTTATTAAAGGATTTAGTCTTACAGTTTTGAAATCCAAGTCTTCCGAAGAATTTTAAGAATAGGACGGATAGTTAAGAAGATACTGGCTAATAAATAAATAACACTACCATAAACAGCGGGAGCGCCAAAAAGATTCAATAAACTACCAGCTACAAACATTAATCCAGTGATAACATCATTCGTTAATGAAATAATTTGGTACTTTTGTTGGAAATAAATCTTGAAACGTTTGGATTTAATGACAACATCATTTTTTTTGCGATTGATTTTTGGCATATCTGTTCTTCCTTTCTTAATCGGTTATTTTTTATTGTTTACTATATATTTATTTTATCAAATACCGTTTGAAAACTCAGGTGATAAGGTAGTTCAACTTATCCAGTTGCGTTGGAGAGTTGAGGAGAGATAGACCCCGCCCATCAAGTTTTTGGTCCATCCATAAATAGTTAAAGCACTTCAATAGCACTCCTCTAATGGAAACGCTAGAATAGAGAAAAAGAATAGTGATTACAAACATTAATTTGAATAGAGGGTGATCCGTTATGTATGGAAGTATTGTGTTAAAGGTTGCTTTTGGATTAATCGGGTTATTGTTTTTTACCCGTTTATTAGGGAAAAAAAGTATGTCTGATATTACACCATTTGATTTAATTTATACTTTGGTGCTGGGAGGGCTTTTGGAAGAATCAATCTATGATGAAAAGATCCGTTTAATCCATTTTTTTCTAGCTTTGACGGTATGGGGAGTTATGATTTACAGTATTGAAACGTTTGTACAAAAAAATGATAGAATCAATAAATGGATCAAAGGCGAGCCCTGCGTTTTAGTGCAGGATGGTCAGCTGAATATTAAAGGATTGAACAGCAACCACGTAGAAATGGAACAGTTAAGAACGATGATGAGGCAGCAAAACTGTTTTTCTTTGCAAGAAGCAAAACATGTGATTCTTGAAACAGGTGGAACGATCAGTGTGATGAAAAATGAAAAAGAAGATACGATATTGACCATTCTTTTAATCGATGAAGGGAAAATAAGTGAAAAAGCATTAGAAAGTATTCATAAAACAGAAGATTGGTTACGGGAACGATTAAGAAAAGAAGGACAGATGCAAATAGCGGAAATTGCATATGCTGAGTGGTCGAGCGAACGAGGTCTATATATTAAAACTTATGCTGATTCAATAAAAGAGCCTTATGAAATTGATGGGTAATAAATAAAAATAACCTATCCTTTCTTTAGACAAAAAGGATAGGACGTTTTTTTAATCAAAGGCTACAGCGATCATCAATGCGTCAATTGGATCAACTACTTGATCAATAACATAGACTGTTGTTCCGTCTTGCCAAAGGATCCGGTTGGTTTCACGCTCGGAATCAAGATGAGCATAACCATGAGGGTTAGGAACCGGAAGACTGTTCTCTTCTAAGAACTCTACTGCTTCTTTCGCTAATTCAGTACCTTGTTCGCTATTTGAGGTTCTGGCATGGACAGCCAAAGCCCATTGGCCTTCATTCCAGCCAGTATAAACAGAACCGGCTCCTGCGTCTTGATAGCCGGTAATATCATACCCTAGATCGACTTCTTGTCCGCCTTGTTCACTGAACGTTTGATGGACTATTTGATCGTCAGCTTCTTTTTGAGAAGGATATTGTTGAACCGTTAATTGGGCAATTTTTTCAGCTGAACTGGTGCTATTCGTTAACTGCTGATTGTTAATCGGGATTGGTTCATCACTTTCATAAAAGACAACAGCATAGGTACCCGCTTCGGATGAAGTAGTCGCACTTAGATGTTTGCCCTCTTTCATTGGGAGTTGTTTAGGTAAATGGATAGGCGCATCGGTATAGAGTTCATTTTCAATGGCTTCAAGAACCTCTTGTTGAGATAAAGCAGCTGGTTGTTCGCTCGAACTTGTTGATGAAGCCGCACTTGATTGATTGGCTGCTTCACTGCTGGAACTTTCTTCAACTGTGCTTTCCTGACTGCTGCTTTGGCTAGTTTCTTCTGCAGAACTTGCTTGAGAAGATGTGTTAGTTGTTTCATTATCAGGGGCGTTGTTCATTGAACAGCCGGCTAATACTGCCATTGTGATAAATGCAGGAAACAAAGCTTTTTTATTTATCATAAAATCATCCTTGTACATTATATTTAAGGTTTTAGTCTTCCGACAAAAAAAGGAAAACCTTATGAACCTAAGTTGTTTCTTAGTTGGTATTTCCTCAATTATTTGAGAAAATATACTTAATGGATTGAGAGGTGGATCGTCCCATCCTTCGTTAAAATGAAAAAGTTTTCTATTTTATTATAAAAGATCTGAACCATGATATCTAATGATCTGTTTTATTATTATCAGGAAAAAAAAGGCAACATCTTCTTAGCTTTCTTTAAACCGATGAATGATTTCTGCTAAAGATTCCTGCAAAGTGATGGCAGGACGTTTTAACAACAAGGGCAAGCCTTCACTTATGAACAGGGATTGCAAGAGACTCTGTAGGAACACCTTTTTTTAATAATGCCTCAACTACTTTAGTACCTAACATACCGGTGGCGCCAGTGACTAAAATTTTCATATGAAACCCTCCTTTAGTTAAGAAGTGAAAACGCTTGTGTATACAAATAGTTTACGCTTGATTAAACAGTTAATCAACTTAAAGACAATAAGCGAATTTCTCTGCTAGTGACAAATAACAACGTATTCTTTTAAGGCAAGAAGAAAAGAGGTCAAAAACTGTATTAAAATCGGATGTGGATTAGCAGAATGCAGTGTCAAAATGTAAAAAATACTGTATACTAAAGGATAAGATTTTAAAAAAAATAAAGATAGAGGCGCGGTTTTTAAGAGTACAACTAGTGAGAGGGCACGATGAAGTAGTTGGAAAGGGAAAATCGCCGAAGTGTTTAACAGTGCCAAACTGTTGGATGCTGGGGCTGAACAGAATATGTTCAGCACTGTCACAAAATTTCAGGCATGAATTTGTGGAGGACTATCAACAAAGGGTACTGAATTGTGTGAATCTATACATAAAGTGCGCCTTGAGTTGAATAGAACTCAAGGCGTTTTTTTGCGTTCAAATTAAGAAAGGGAGTAAGAAAATGAAGAAGAAAATTGGTTTGGTTTCAGCATTAGCAATTTTTATGGTAGTTGCTGCTAATATGGATTTCTCAAATGGAAACGGTTCTGGTGTCAATTATGGGTGGTTTACATTAGTACCGCCTTTTGTTTCGATAATATTAGCCTTTGTAACTAAAAATGTTATTATCTCATTATTTATCGGTATTTTTTCAGGAGCATATGTCCTTCATTTAGCAACGAGCAATTCTTTTTTTGCGATAATACAAGCATTTTTAAGCGTTGTAGATTATGCGTTGACTTCTTTGGCTGATCCTTGGAATGCGGGGATTATTCTCCAAGTCTTAACAATAGGCGGATTAATAGCCTTGATGACTAAAATGGGAGGTGCAAAAGCTGTTGCTTCTGCTTTGTCAAACAAAGCTAAAGGTCCTAAAAGTGCCCAAGTGATTACGTGGATTTTGGGTATACTGATGTTTTTTGATGATTACGCTAATTCCTTAATTGTTGGACCTGTGATGAGGCCAGTGACAGATGAAAAACATGTCTCTAGAGAAAAATTAGCCTTTATTGTTGATGCAACGGCAGCTCCGATTGCCGGGATAGCCTTAATTTCAACTTGGGTAGGGTATGAAGTAGGTTTGATCAAGGAGGGGTATGAAGCGATTGGCCAAACAGTCAATGCTTATGGTATTTTTGTTCAAACGTTACCTTATCGATTTTATAATTTCTTAATGTTGGCTTTTGTATTAGCGACTATTCTATTATTAAAAGAATTTGGGCCCATGCTGAACGCTGAAAAAAAAGCACGTAATCGTACTTTATATGATGAAGATGAGTTGAATATGGTCTCGTCAAAAGAAATTGATGAGATGGAACCAGCTGAAGGAACAAAATTAAGCATTTGGAATATGATTATTCCAATCGGTACGTTAATTGTAGCAGCTTTCGTTGGTTTTTATTTCAATGGATACAATGCAATCATAGAAAATGGAGAAGCTGCGGCTATAGCAGTTCTGAAAGCAAGTCCTTTGTCTCTTTTAGCTATCCAAGAAGCTTTTGGTGCTTCGGATGCGAGTATCGTGTTGTTTCAGGCAGCTTTATTGGCAAGCCTCGTAGCCATGACGATGGGTGTATCACAAAAGACCTTTACTTGGGGTGAAGCAGTCGATACTTGGATCAATGGAATGAAATCTTTGATTATCACGGGAGCAATTTTATTGCTGGCTTGGTCATTGAGCGCCGTTATCAGAGAATTAGGTACAGCAGAATTTTTAGTATCTTTGTTATCCGATACAATGCCCGTATTCTTACTGCCGTCTATCGTCTTTATTCTAGGGTCAATTATTTCGTTTGCGACTGGGACGTCTTATGGCGCAATGGGAATTTTAATGCCGCTGGCTATTCCTTTATCAGCAGCATTATCCAACAATCCTGATTTTATTATTATCACAACTGGAGCCGTTTTGACAGGTGCTATTTTCGGAGACCATTGTTCACCGATTTCCGATACAACTATTTTGTCATCGATGGGAGCAGGAGCAGACCATTTAGAACATGTAAAGACCCAATTGTTGTATGCGATCGTGGTTGCAGCCATCGCTATTATTTTTGGGTTTATTCCTGCTGGTTTAGGGCTATCCGTTTGGATCGTGCTACCGATGGCATTGATCGTGACAGTGGCTGTTGTTTACTTCTTTGGCAAACGTGTGACTCAATCCGTTTCTGAAATCCTAAAATGAAAAATATGAAAAGGACTAAAGTGCTATCTTTTGATTAGAAAAATAAAGTATGTCAAACTATACTTACTAACGAATTGGGGGTATTAAAATGGCAGATGAAAGAGAAAAAGCGTTAAAAATTATTTCTAAAAACAGTATTGGCGTCTTATCCACTGTTTCAGACAACAAACCCAAAGCTTATTATATGACCTTTTTTAATGAAGGTTTTGTTTTATATACATTAACAGATAAAAGAACCACCAAAGTGAAAGAGTTAGAAGAAAATCCAAATGCATTTGTATTGTTAGGATATGAAGAAGGCGTTTTAAATAAAGATTATGTAGAGATCGAAGGTAAGCTTTCTCTTACAGATGATCAGTCTCTAATCGATCATCTATGGAGCGCGTATATGAACGTTATCTTTGATGGGAAAGATGATCCGAATATTCTGATTTTACAATTAAAACCAGAAACAGCAAGACTGCGTGGAACAAAAAATAACGATGCGATTCCGATTGATCTCAGCTAATAGGCTAGGATCAGAAAAAAGTGTTAACTAACAGCAATTTTATTGCGTTAGTTAGCACTTTTTTTATTTTTCTGAATTAGCAAGAAAGGATCATTAGCTTATATTTTTTAGGGGATCTTTTGTGCCCCTGCTTTGGAATTGGTTGATGCGTTCATCAAGGATCTGTCCCTGTTCTATAATTAAGGCGTGGTCTAAAACGTTATTGGGGCGATTCTCAACTAAATCATCAATGTACTTAGCAGTTTCTTGTGAAATTGCACTTGAAGAAGTCCGATAAAAAATAGTTGGTGTATGATCGACTGTGTAATGAACAACCCCCTCTACTTCATAAATAGGATGGGCTAGTGTTGTAGGGATAGTTGTTTCAATTGCGCCATTTTCATCACAACTGACATCAATGATCATTGTACCTTCTTTAAATTTTTTCAGATCTTTTTGATAAATCAGATGGTCTGTACGAGTAGTATCCCATAAAATTGCATTAACAATTACATCAAAGTTAGTCATTTCTTTCCGGAACAGCGCTTCTTGTCTGCGGTCATATACTTGGACATCTGCCCCTAAACTCGTTAAGATTTTTTGAGCTCCACGAGCTGTGTTGCCGCGACCTAAAAGCGCTACTTTGGTATCATACGGCATAACACCGTTCAATTGATAAGCATGCATGACTGCTGCTTCGCCGGCCAATTCATTATTGCGCCAGTAAGAATGTCGGTGATCTTCATACATATCTTCCCAAGCATAGGCAGAAAGACCATTAGCTATTAAGATTTCTGTTACTTCTTTGCTTTGGACTGCATGAATCCAACCAAAAAGGGTTTGTCCTGGTTGTAAGCTTTTTAAAAAATCAGCATCACCAATTTTAGGATCGCAAATAATATCTTGTGACAAAGCAACTTGTCTTGAAACAATTTGGCAGCCTAAAGCCATATATTCGTTATCAGAAATATTTAAATCGCTTCCATAACCTTGTTCAAAAAACAGAACTTCTCGATGCTGAATGTGTGCAACATCTCTTGGCAGCAAAGCAATTCGTTTTTCGCCAGTTTTATGACTGTTGACAAATCCGATGGTTTTCAATGGTTCCTGTAGCATATTTCCTAACCTCCTATGTGTAATCATTATGTGCGAGAAAGCCGGACATAGTACTTCATTATCTCATTAATATAGTTTCATTACAAATTCACTTTAAAAAAAAGGAAAAAACAAGTCAAAAGCTGACGCATAGTCAGTACCTTTTGGCTTGTTTTCAACAAAACGATTCGTAGGTAGCGTGATTTTATTCAACGGTCACACTTTTAGCAAGATTTCTTGGTTTATCTACATCGTTCCCACGTTGCAAGCTAGTATAATAAGCCAACAATTGTGTGGGAACGACACTGACTAATGGAGTAAGTAAAGGATTGACTTTTGGCAAAATGAATTGATCGCCTAGTTGCTCTAAGCCTTCCATAGAGAAAACCATTGTATTCGCGCCACGGGCTTGAACTTCTTGTACGTTTCCGCGAGTATGTCCAGCGATACCTTCATCAGTAATCACGGCAATCACGGGTGTGCCTTCTTCAATCAATGCAATCGTTCCATGTTTTAGTTCTCCAGCAGCGAATCCCTCAGTCTGTACGTAAGAAACTTCCTTCAGTTTTAGTGAAGCTTCCATAGCTACATAATAATCAACTCCGCGACCAATATAAAAAGCATTGCGGCTGATACTTAAATAATCTGCTGCCATTTGTTCGATCTGATGTTTTTCAGAGAGAATACTTTCCATTCCGCTGGCTACGATTCCAAGATCATGACCAATGGAATCCTGTACAACTAGACCGGTTTCTTTACCTGCCACTTCGGCTAATATAGCTAAAACGGCGATTTGAGCAGTATAAGCTTTGGTAGAAGCGACAGCTATTTCAGGGCCGGCATGTAACAGTAGAGTAAACTCTGCTTCGCGAGAAAGTGTTGAACCAGCTACATTGGTTAATGTTAAAGAAGGGTGGCCCATCTCATTGACTTTGACCAACACTTGACGGCTGTCTGCTGTTTCTCCGCTTTGCGACAAGAAAATGAAGAAAGGTTTTTTGGTCAATAAAGGCATATTGTGTCCAAATTCACTGGATAAATGAACTTCAGTAGGAATATGAGTTAGTTTTTCTAATAGCTGTTTCCCTACCCATCCTGCATTGTAACTCGTTCCGCAAGCTACGATATAAATCCGATCACTGGCAATCAATTTAGCAAGAATAGTTTTATCTAATTCAAATACCCCTTCATCATTTTGATAAGCTTGAATGATTTTCCGGATAACTGCTGGCTGTTCATCCATTTCTTTTGCCATATAGTAAGGATAAGTCCCTTTGTCTAAGTCATTCAAATTGATTTCTGCCGTATAAGCTTCTCGCTCGATCACTTCATTCAGCTGGTTTTCAATGGTAATCGTATCGCGAGACAACGTCACAATTTCGCCGTCGGTCAACTCGATAAATTGATTTGTTTCTTGAATCATGGCCATAGCATCGCTGCAAATAACGTTAAACCCGTCGCCTTTCCCAACTAATAAAGGACTTTTATTTTTAGCTGCATAAATGATTTCAGGCTGCTCCTTGTCAATTAATGCTAATGCATAGGATCCTCTTAAAAGCGCAGCTGTTTCTTTAAAAGCTTCGAGGGTAGAAACAGTATTTTTTTCTACCAAATGAGCAATGAGTTGAACAATAATTTCTGTGTCCGTATCGCTTGTTAAGTGAGTGTTAGCTAAATAAGTTTGTTTAAGTTCTTGATAGTTTTCGATTACACCATTATGAACCAGAGTAAAACGGCCATTAGCTGATTGGTGTGGATGAGCATTTTCTATGCTTGGAACCCCGTGAGTCGCCCAACGAGTATGTCCAATACCTGAGGCAGCTGCTGCAGTTGAGTCAACTACTTTTCTTAACGCAGCAATCCGTCCTTGTTCTTTAAATAAATAGCTTCTTTTATTTTCATCAATAACAAAAATACCGGCAGAGTCATAACCTCGATATTCTAATTTTTCCAAACCTTGCAGCAAGATGTCTTTAGCATCTCGGTTTCCGATGTACCCAACTATTCCACACATGAACTTTTCCTTCTTTCTATATTGATAGCGTTAAGAGACGGGACGTTTTTTGGTTAGACATAGCTTCTCAGCAGTAAGATATACTAGCTGATCCATCAGTGTTATGAACTAGACCAAATCGAATCGTTTTAAAATTGGTATATACTAATTTTCATGAAATGTTTTTAAAAACATGATAATAGTATTATTAATATAATGGAATGTCAACAGGTTTAATTTTTTATTTTAATATTGGTATATATAAAAAAATGAGATTTTTATACAGATACCAATTAGTATTGTTTATTCTTGGAATGGAGAGTTTTAGACAAAAAAATAAACATTCTAATATACTTATAATGAAAAAATGTGTTCATTCATTATTTTAACTACTATAAGGAAAGCCAATAAATGAAAGCGATACAGTTAAATGATACAATGGAAAGATAAAGAAACGAGTTCAGAAAAATAATGTAGACGGAGGGAGAAAAGAGTATGATTTACACCATTACATTAAATCCAGCTATTGACCGATTACTATTCCTAGAAAAAACGTTGGTTAAAGAAAAAAACAACCGACTTAGCAAAATAGATTATGATTTAGGCGGAAAAGGACATCATGGTTCTTTTGCAATGAGCAAACTAGGGGTAAAGAATCAAGCATTAGGTTTTTGCGGAACAACGAATAAAAGCAAATTAGAAAAAATTTTACAAGAAAAAGGGATTAATCATGACTTGGTAGAAGTTTATGGCAAACCAACTCGAGAAAGTTACGTTATTTTAGAAGCCGGAGTCAGCGGCAGTATTCTCATTACGGAAAAAGGATTTAGAGTTTCTAGTTATGATATCGAATTGTTAACAGAACAGATCGAAGAAAAAATTCAAGAAGACGATATGGTTTTGATTGCTGGTTCATTGCCGCCAGGTTTTGAGTTGAGGAATTTAGAAGAACTGCTGCAATTGCTAAAAAAGAAAAACTGTTTTGTTGCTTGTGATCTTTCAGGAGCTGCATTAGCCAAGGCAGTCGAAGTAGGAGTCAACTTTATCAAACCCAATGCGTTTGAAATACAAGAAATTGTTTCGGAAGAAAATTCTTTATTGGATAACTTAAAAGAACTGTCTAAAAAAGTAGATTATATTGTCGTTTCGCAGGGAAGTGAAGGCAGCATTTGCAGTCACGATGGGGAACTTTATCAAATTACTGCCCCTAAAGTTGTTGCAGTGAACGATACCGGTGCTGGCGATTGCTTTGTCGGATCATTTCTAGGAAGTCTCTCATTAGGAAAGTCTTTAGTCGAATCATTGGCGTTTGCCAGCGGTTGTGCTGCAAGCAAAGTGCAATACACAAATAGTACATCTTTTAGTGTAAAAGAAGCTAAACGGCTGCAAAAAGAAGTCCGAATTGAGAAAGTACAAAATCATTAAAAATAGATAAGAATCGCCATCAACTTTCTCTTCAAGAGGAGAACAAAAGTTGATGGCGCTTTCTTTTTGGTACAACTTTTTGTAAGGGTAAATTAAGCAGGAATAAGGATTGACACCCCTTAGAAGATAATGTTACTATATGGCCATTGCATTAGAAAACGATTAGTTTAAAAATAACTTTCTAATCTGTTTGTCTAAAAAATGGCAACCCAATAGGAGGAATTTTTATGCAGGATATTTTGACAGCTTTCACGAGTGGGAGCTATTTTTATTTTTTGATTGTAGTAGGTATTTTTGCGATTGGTGATTTCTTTGGAATCCTTTCTAAAGCCAAAGTTTCATCTGTGTTTGTGGCCTTATTTTTGTTCCTTATTGGGTTTTTGACACATATCTTGCCGGCTAATGTTATTGAATTAGCGGGACTATCTGAATTTGGTAGTTTATCTGCCGGATTGTTGATTTTTCATATGGGTACGATGATCAATTTAAAGCAATTGACGCAAGAATGGCGTACAGTACTGACGGCGATTGTTTCCATGCTGGTGGTTATGGCAGCTTGTTTAGCAATCGCGCCAATCGTTGGAATCAAAAGTGCTATTGTAGCGATACCTGTGCTAAATGGCGGAATCGTTTCAACACAAATCATGAGCGGCGCAGCGACTGAGATCGGTTTAGCTATTCCAGCTGCTTTAGGCGTCGTATTGTATGCCATTAAAAAGTTTGCCGGCTCTTATCCAGCTTCATTTTTTGGAGTACGAGAAGCAAAAGAGGTTTTAGCTGTTTACCGCAGCAAACAAGCAACGGCATTGACCCCGGAGGAAGAAATTTCTATGCAGGCAGATTTACAAAAAAATATTGGATTTGCAGATAAACACAATAAATATTTTACTGACTTTATTTGTATGGCCATCGCTGTTTTCTTTGCTTGGATCGCTGTTTCGTTAGGGACAATTACTCCGATCAATTATTCGATCTGGGCCTTGTTGTTTGGCGCATTTATGAGTTATACCAAATTAGTTCCGAGTAAAATTTTAGAAAAAGGTAAAGCTTCTGGGCTGTTGTCAATGCTGGTATTTGCAACGATTGTTCCTTCATTGGCTAATATTAGCACAGCTGATTTGCTCTCATTAGGTGTTTCCACGATTTTGTTGATTGGCGTTTCTTTAGCTGCTTTATATAGTGTCTTTTATTTATTACCAGGCTGGAAGCTGACGAAGACTAAAAATCTAGCTATGGGCATTGCAATGGGACAATTTTTAGGTTTTCCGGCGACTTTTTTAATTTCAAATGAAATAGCCAAAGCAGTAACCGATGACCCTAAAGAACAAGAAATTATTTTAGACCACATTATGCCGGCATATGTAGTAGCCGGGTTGTCGACAGTCACAACTTTATCGATCGTGATCGCTGGAATTTTTGTTAATTTTTTATAATCTATTAAACCATAAAGGGGAATACATATGAAATTTGATCCTAATTTATTCCATTACGCATCAAGACGTAATTTAGTTTACGGTCACAAAGGAATGATCGGCAGCGCTAGTCCATTAGCTTCACAAGTAGGACTGGAAATATTAAAAAAAGGCGGAAATGCCATTGATGCAGCGATTGCTACTTCCGCTGCTTTAACAGTAGTAGAACCTTCCGGAAACGGTATCGGAGGAGATGCATTTGTTTTAGTTTGGTTCGAAGGGCAAATGTACGGCTTGAATGCCAGCGGAGCAGCTCCTGATTTAATGACATCAGAATCCATTGTAAAAAAAGGATACCAAGAAATCAGCAAGTTTGGGTTAGACCCGGTTTCTGTTCCCGGAATTCCCAGTGGTTGGGTAGCTTTATCTGAAAAGTTCGGTAATTTGCCTTTAACAGAAGTACTAGAGCCCGCAGCGAAAATCGCAGAAGAAGGATTTCCAGTTGCCAGCAATGTGGCTCGTTTATGGAAACGATACTATAAAATTTATTCAGCAGCTTTAAAAGATTACCCTGTTTTGAAAACTTGGTTTGATGTCTTTTGTCCAGACGGCCGACCGATAGAAGCCGGAGAACTGTGGTCTTCGAAAGGGCATGCTAAAGCCCTGCGCGAGATTGCCCAAACAAACGGAGAGTCGTTTTACCGTGGAAAAATTGCAGATGAAATCGATGCATTTTCACGTGAATATGATGGCTACATACGCAAAGAAGATTTGGAAAAACACCAAGTGGAATGGGTCGATCCAATTTCAACCAATTACCGAGGATATGACGTTTGGGAATTGCCGCCTAATGGAATCGGTGTAATTGTCTTGATGGCTCTCAATATTTTGGAGAATTTAGATTTAAAAGGAAAAGACGATGTCGATACCTACCATAAGCAAATCGAAGCAATCAAACTAGCTTTCAGTGATGGGATAGAACACATCGCCGATCCAAAAGCAATGAAAGTTAAATTAGAAGCGATGCTGTCAAAAGAATATGCCAAAGAACGCAGTGAGCTGATTGGAGAAGAAGCCTTGACTCCAGCTCCTGGCGAATTAGATAAGTCAGGAACGGTTTACTTCGCAGCTGCCGACAAAGATGGCAATATGGTTTCTTATATCCAAAGCAACTACACAGGGTTTGGTTCTGGAACTGTTTTGCCCGGCTGGGGAATCAGTTTACACAATCGTGGCTGTCAATTTACTTTGGAAAAAGGCCATCCCAACTGTTTGACACCCGGAATGCGGCCGTACCATACGATCATTCCAGGTTTTCTAACGCAAGGGGACACGGCTATTGGGCCATTCGGCGTGATGGGCGGACCGCTGCAGCCGCAAGGACATATGCAATTAGTCAGCAGCATGATCGACTTTCATTTGAACCCGCAAGATGCACTAGATGCTCCTAGGTGGCAATGGATCAAAGGAAAACAGATTCAAGTTGAACCGAGTATGCCTTTCCATGTAACAGAAGCACTGATGCGAAAAGGACATGAAGTAGAAGTAGTCAATGAAACCATTATGTTCGGACGCGGCCAAATTATTTTGCGTGATAAAAATGGTGTTTTAGTCGGCGGAACAGAACCTAGATCAGACGGGTATTTATCAGTCTGGTAAACTACCACAAGACCGTCTTCTTTCACCTGCCGCTTAAAGTAAAAACCATACCCGTTCTAATTTTAACTAGTGGCAAGAGTCGTTTTAGACTGTACACTCTTACAACTAAAAAAACAAACGGATTAACTGACTAACGTTTGAAATCGAAAGGGTAGTTTTGGTATGATGAAGTTCAGATATGTGCTTATCTGTAAAAAAGTTCAGAGTGAAAGGAACGGTTGGATTGGAAAATTATAAAAGAAGAGCTGAATTGAAACAAGAGGTTAAGGATCTCTTTCGAGGGAGATGGAAAGATGCTGTTTTGCTGAATCTAGTACCAACCATACTACTAATAATAGTGAGTATCATTGGGATAATAGCTGTCATTGGAGCGATGAATCTATCTATGGATGTCTCAGCTGGTTATCCGCAAAATTACGGTATCAGCTATTCTGATAATACAGGAACTAGTACGGGCAGCGGTATTATTGCTACATTGATTACGACTGGAATTTCCTTTACTTTCTTAGACTGGTTGCGAAAGCCAGAATTGCGTATTCAACCGTTTAAAAATGCTTTTCAAGTTTTCTCAAAGAAGTATTTTTTAAGAGTTGTTCTCATTTACATTATTGTTTCGATTTTTACGTTTCTTTGGACGTTGCTCTTTATTATCCCAGGTATTATTAAAAGTTACTCTTATTCTCAGGCTTACTTTATTTATAAAGACCAGATGGAACATTCTGAAGGCGAAAAACCATCCGCACTAGATTGTATTACTGAAAGCAGAAGATTGATGGATGGACATAAATGGGAATATTTCATCTTGCAATTAAGTTTTATTGGTTGGGGACTGCTTAGCCTTCTAACTTTAGGAATCGGGTTCTTATGGCTAAACCCTTATATGAATGCAACTTATGCAGCTTTTTATGATAACTTATCTCAAAATTATTACGGAAATGACGAGATAGAAGTATTTTAACGTTAAAACACTTCGTTGGCCGTAATAAGAAATTGGGCGGATAGATAAGAATAGAAATTAATCGAAGAACCTGCGGAATACCAGCAGGTTCTTCTTCATTTTTTTTGCTTATTTAAAAACTATGCTTGCTTTCGAAAATTAAGTGATATACTGAAATAATAGAATATGAAGAGTTGATTAAAACGAATGAACTAAACGAATGAATAAAAAAGGAGCGAAAGAAAATGGCGCAAGAAAAATTAAAAAATCGGGCAGATGTACCTAAGAAATTAACATGGGATTTGACTGCTTTATATGAAACAAAGGAAGATTTTGAAAAGGCTGTTGAAAAAACAAAAGCAGCTGTAGCTAAATTTTGCAAAGATTATGAAAAACACTTAACCGATGCCGCAACAATCACAGCTGCTTTAAAAGATTATGAAAAAATCATGCAAGCTGTTTCTTCAATAAATCATTATGCTTTCTTGCCAGAAGCTACTGATCTTACGAATCCGGCTAATACGGAACTTTCTCGTTCTGTAAATAATTTATTGGCGGAAATGGAAGCTAAGTTAGCTTTTTTCGATTCTGCATTAATGGCAAACGATACTGCACTGCTCAATCAAGTGGCTGAGGTAGAACCAGCTTTTGCACCTTATGTGCGCCACCTCAAAGAAAAGAAACGTGTTCAATTAGATCCGGCAGTAGAGAAAGCTCTAGCGCAACTTGGTCCAGTGTTAAGCGCGCCGGAATCGATTTACGAACAAGCTCGTTTAGCCGATATGGATTTTGGTACATTTTCTGTCAATGACAAAGAGTACCCTTTAAGTTTTGTTTTATACGAAGACTATTACATGTACCACGCAGATACCGCTGTTCGACGTGCAGCCTTTGATAAATTTTCTGCCGTCTTGGCGGATTATCAAAATGTTGTTGCTGAAACGTACTATACCCAATTGCAAAAAGAGAAAACGTTAGCTACCATGCGCGGTTTCGATTCTATTTTTGATTACTTGCTATTTGATCAAGAAGTAGAACGTGATTTATACAATCGCCAAATCGATACGATCATGAAAGACTTGGCTCCTGTGATGCAAAAATATATCACGCATATTAAAGAGGTAAATGGGTTAGACAAAATGACTTATGCAGATTTAAAAATTGATTTGGACCCGGATTATGCTATAGAAGTAACGGTTGAAAAATCCAAAGAATTAGTAGCGGATGCATTAAGTGTTTTGGGACAAGATTATGTAGATCGTATTTTAAAAGCTTATCCCGAACGGTGGGTAGACTTTGCTCAAAATAAAGGAAAATCAACTGGCGGATTCTGTACCAGCCCTTATGGCAAGCACCCTTATATTTTAATGTCGTGGACCAATCAATTGTCTGATGTCTATACTTTGATCCATGAATTTGGTCATGCCGGACAAGGGTTATTATCGGCTGAAGCCAACTCTATTCTTGGCGAGAATCCATCACTTTATTTAATCGAAGCACCGTCCACTTTTAATGAGTTGTTATTGACCGATTTATTGAAACGACAAAGCAAAGATGAACGGATGGAGCGTTTTGCCTTAACGAATATGCTGACAAATACGTACTTCCATAACTTTATTACTCATTTGTTGGAAGCAGCGTACCAAAGAGAAGTCTACCAATTAATTGATGATGGCAAAGGTTTTGACGCAGCGAAATTAAGCGAAATCAAACGGTCTGTGTTGACGCAATTCTGGGGAGATGCTGTGGAGATCAATCCAGGAGCAGAATTAACTTGGATGCGTCAAAGCCATTACTATATGGGGTTATATTCTTATACGTATTCGGCAGGATTAACGATTGCAACACAAGCATTCTTACGGATCAAAGAAGAGGGGCAGCCAGCTGTTGAGCAATGGTTAACTTTTTTAGCATCAGGTGATCAATTTAAACCCGCTGAAGCAGCACAACTTGCGGGTGTGGATATCACAACCTCTCAACCGTTGAATGATACCATTGCGTATCTAAATGAATCAGTAGACCGAATCATCGATTTAAGTAAAAAAATCAATTAAAGACAGACAATTCAAAAAATGAACCCTACTCAAAAGCAGATTTTTTTGAGTAGGGTTCATTTTTAGTAGTTTTTTAAGGTTTTTCTGTTACAATAATGGTCAATTAAAGAAAGGACGGATGGGATGAAACGTTTTTTTTCTTCTATCGTATTGATCATTATAGCTGTTATAGTAGGCTTTTGGCTAAGTAGTGCCAATGTATTAGAAGGCACAAAAATTGGAGAGATCCTTTCAGCCATTGTCACAAGGATTCCTGCTCCAGCACTTAATGAAGCTCAGATCGAAACGAATAACCTCTTAACGGATTCCAGTTCCACATCTTCATCTGCTGCTCAAAGCATTGATGACACAACGGCATCGATTGATTACCAATTGATTGAAAGTCAAATCTTGGAATCGTTAAATCATTTGCGTCGAGAAAAGAATTTACCAGAATTGAAAATAAATGAACAACTCCAAAAAGCTAGTCGAAAAAGAGCTCAAGAAACAAAAGAATTATTCTCGCATACTCGCCCGGATGGCAGTGATACCTTTACTGTTTTAACAGAACCTGAATACCACTATACCTATCAATTAGCAGGTGAAAATATCGGGATGGCTACCTATTACTTAGATGAAAAAGGAATGGCTGAACTGTTATTTAACGGTTGGAAAGAAAGCCCAGGGCATTATGAAAATATGGTTCGCAAAGAGTTTACAGAAGTTGGGATCGGCGTATATTACGATGGAGAAACCCTATATGCTGCACAATTATTTGGTACACCTATGCCAAAGCGATAAACAATAAAATAGAGCATTTCAAAAAGCGCAACACGTAAAAAGTGAGCGCGTTTTTTTTATATAAAAGCAACGTTTTCATTAATTTACTAAATTTTACTTGATTTGTTTTACTAAAAGAAATAGAATAGAAGAAACAATATGAATAAGAGGAGAATGATAATGGAATTGAACGAGTTGAAAGAAAAATTTGTAGAACTTTTTGGCCACAAAGAATTGAAAGCGTTTTTCGCTCCGGGCCGAATCAATCTTATCGGAGAACATACAGATTACAATGGCGGGAATGTTTTTCCTTGTGCTATCACACTAGGCACATTAGGAGTAGCTGCTAGAAGAGAGGATACTCAAATCAACTTGTACTCAGAAAATTTTTCGGAATTAGGGGTCATTTCATTTGATCTTGAAGACTTAGCTTATCGTGACGAGGATAAATGGACCAATTATCCTAAAGGAATGATAAAGTACCTAAAAGAAGCTGGTTACCCGATTTCATCAGGAATGGATGTAGCGCTTTATGGAAATATTCCTAATGGAGCTGGTTTATCTTCATCGGCTTCGCTTGAATTGTTAATGGGCGTAATGCTAGAAGACTTGTTTGACTTACCGGTTTCTCGTCTAGATTTGATCCAAACAGGTAAAAGAGTAGAAAATGAATTTATTGGAGTCAATTCTGGCATCATGGATCAATTTGCAGTCGGAATGGGGAAAAAGGACACCGCTATTTTGTTAGACTGCAATACATTGGAATACGAACTAGTCCCAGTTGAATTAGGTGCCCACAAAATCGTCATCATGAATACAAAAAAACGACGTGAATTAGCAACTTCTAATTATAATTCACGCCGCAATGAGTGTGAACAAGCTTTAGAAGAGCTGCAGAAATTTATTGCTGCCCCATCGCTGGGAGCATTAGATGAAGCTGAATTTGAAACCTATCAAGATCAATTATCCAATCAAATCATCAAAAAACGTGCACGCCATGCAGTCACAGAAAATCAACGGACAATCAAAGCGGCTAAAGCATTAAAAGAAGGGGATTTAAAGCAATTTGGGTCATTAATGAATGCGTCTCATGTTTCATTGCGGGATGATTATGAAGTGACGGGAGTAGAATTGGATACGTTAGTTCAAGCAGCTTGGGATCAGCCAGGTGTTATCGGAGCCAGAATGACCGGAGCTGGATTTGGTGGATGTGCCATTGCGATTGTTGCTGATGATCAAATTGATTCGTTTATTCAACAAGTTGGAAAAACATATGAAACGGAAATTGGTTATCCAGCGGAATTTTATATTGCTAGTATCGGCGACGGAGCAAAAGCGGTAAAGGAGGCGTAAGAATATGGCAGTTTTAGTATTAGGAGGAGCTGGCTATATCGGTTCTCATGCAGTTGATCAATTAGTAGATAGAGGATATCAAGTGGTGGTAGTGGATAACCTGCAAACTGGACACCAAGAGTCTATTCCTGAGAATGTTCATTTTTATGAAGGGGATATTCGGGATAAAGCTTTTTTAAGCCAAGTTTTTGAGAAAGAAACGATTGAAGGAGTTATGCATTTTGCTGCAAATTCGCAGGTAGGAGAATCGATGAGAGAACCTTTGCTTTATTTTAATAATAATGTACAAGGTACGCAAGTTACACTAGAAGTGATGCAGCAGTACGGCGTGAAAAACATTGTTTTTTCTTCTTCTGCAGCAACGTACGGCGAACCAACAGAGATTCCAATTATGGAAACAGCAGAAACGCATCCCGAAAGTCCTTACGGAGAGACAAAACTAATGATGGAAAAAATGTTGAAATGGTGTGATCAAGCATACGGCATGCGGTTCGTCGCACTACGTTATTTCAACGTTGCTGGAGCAAAATGGAACGGCAGTATTGGCGAAGATCATGATCCGGAAACGCATTTAGTTCCACTTATTTTACAGACTGCTTTGGGGCAACGTGAAGAATTAGCCATTTTTGGAGATGATTATGCTACTCCAGATGGCACTTGCATTCGCGATTATGTTCATGTAGTTGATTTGATCGATGCACATATTTTAGCTTTGGAATATTTAAAGGCTGGTAATGAGAGTAATATTTTTAATCTAGGAAGCAGTACCGGTTTTTCAGTCAAAGAAATGGTGGAGACTGCACGGCAAGTAACTGGAAAAGAAATTCCGGCAAAAGTTGAACCTAGGCGCGCAGGAGACCCAAGCACATTGATTGCATCCAGCAAAAAGGCCCAAACCATTTTAGGTTGGAATCCTAAATTTCCAGATGTAAAAGACATCATCAGTTCTGCATGGCAATGGCATGAATCGCATCCGACGGGATATCAAACGAAAAAATAAAAAGGAAGTATGTTATGGCTAAACGAGAAAACATCGATCAATTAATTACTGATTTTATTGAGATAGGAATACAACAAAGAGAGATCGATCCACTAGACAAAAATCTAAAAACGAATCAATTATTGTATCTACTTGGAAAAGAAGATTTTATTTCTGATTTATCTGTTTCCCTGCTTTTACCAGAACCTCTAGCAGTCCTAGATCAATTGGTTGACTATGCAGTAAATGAAGGTGTGATCGAAGATTTTCCAGCTACACGTGAGATACTAGAAGCCGAAATCATGAATTTGATTACTCCATTAACTTCTGAAGTAAATCGGCAGTTTTGGTCGCGATATGCTAGCAGCCCAAAACAAGCAACGGATTATTTTTACCATTTGAGCCAAGCGAATGATTATATCAAAACACGTCAAATCGCTAAAAATACTCACTTCGAATACGCCAGTCCGTTTGGACCACTAGAAATTACGATCAATTTATCTAAACCAGAAAAAGACCCTAAACAAATAGCGTTGGCTAAACAAACAAGCAATGCTGGGTACCCGACTTGTCTGCTTTGCATGGAAAATGAGGGATATGCTGGACGCATCGATTATCCAGCAAGAAGCAATCATCGAATCGTACGGATGCCGCTAAATGATGAAAATTGGGGTCTGCAATATTCCCCATATGCTTATTATAATGAGCATTGTATCTTTTTATCTGCAGAACATAAACCGATGAAACTAGAAAAAGCAACATTTGAAAAAATTCTAGGGATCGTTGAACAATTCCCTCATTATTTTGTCGGATCCAATGCAGATTTGCCGATCGTCGGCGGTTCCATTTTGTCTCATGATCATTATCAAGGCGGGCGGCACACGTTTGCGATGGAGAGAGCAGAAGTTAACTACTCGTTTTCATTAGAAGGTTTTTCGTCAGTTCAAGCAGGAATACTGAACTGGCCCATGTCGGTCATTCGCTTGAAGAGTCAAGATAAAGCAGATTTAATTGATGCAGCGACGCTGGTCTTAGAACAATGGCGAGATTATTCTGATGAAGAGGCCGGTATTTTATCGCATACAAAAGAAGTTCCGCATAATACGATCACACCGATTGCGCGTCGTAGCGGAGAGGACTTTGAAATAGATTTAGTATTGCGAAATAATCGAACATCGTCAGAATTTCCAGATGGTATTTATCATCCTCATCCTGATGTGCAGCATATCAAAAAAGAAAATATTGGATTGATTGAAGTGATGGGCCTGGCGATTCTGCCTCCGCGTCTGCAAGCCGAATTGCAAGAAGTTGAACTCTATTTAAGGGATGAACCCAATAAAATAGCCGCTTACCACCAAGAATGGGCTGATCAATTGAAAGAAAAAGCAACTTTTGATGCTGCTATGGATGTCCATCACTTTGTAATGGAAGCTGTCGGTGAAGTGTTTTTACGTGTTTTAGAAGATGCTGGGGTTTACAAACAAACGGTTGCAGGACAAGTTGCTTTCAAGAAATTTATTCAAACTTTATCCCATTGAGCTTTTTCACAGCTGAAGCTGCAATCAATCTCATTCAATAAATAAAAAAGTAGGGGGAGAACAGGTATGAAAAGGAGTAAACGCCTTTTTGGAGAAGTAGACGGCAGACCAGTTTATGAATATACGTTGGAAAACAGTCGCGGCATGCAACTATCTATTATGGATTATGGTGCAGCCGTAACAGCGATCAAAACGCCGGATAAAAAGGGAAACATTCAGAATATCGTTTTAGGATTTGATAGTGTCGCACCTTACGTTGTTTATCGGCCGTTCTATGGAGCGACAATTGGACGAGTGGCGGGACGCATCGCCGCAGGAAAAGTTGTTCTCGAAGGCAAAGAAGTTCAATTGATGGTCAATGAAGGAAAAAACCATCATCATGGCGGTATCCCTGCATTTGAGTCACGCTTTTGGGAAGTGGACGAAGCAGCTACTGAAGAAACATTAGTTTTTACTTATCTAAGCCCAGATGGAGAAAATGGATACCCCGGGAATTTAACTGTTCAAGTAAAACACAGTTTGACCGAAGAAAATGAATGGAAAATCCATTATACGGCTACAACGGATAAAACAACTTTGTTTAATCCGACCAATCATGTCTATTTTAATTTAAGCGGAGATCACACAAAGGGAGTGCTGAATCATATGCTGCAATTAGAGAGTGATCAGTATGCACCTTTGAAAGAAGACTCTATTCCAACAGGCAGTTTACTGGAAGTGGAAGGTACACCGTTTGATTTTAGAGAACCTGCACCATTGAAAAAAGGTGTAGAAAGCGATCATCCGCAGACAGTAGCAAATAGAGGCTATGACCATCCGTTTGTTTTGCGGCAGTCGGCTGATCATCCGGCTGGTCAGTTGGTTGATCCTGAAAGCGGGCGACGGATACGATTCTATACAGATCGTGAATCAGTAGTAGTCTATTTAAATAATTGGGTAGAGGGCGCTTATGAAATTGAAGGCCGTAAAGTTCAGCCTTACTCAGGAATAGCTTTAGAAACTCAAATGTTGCCAGATGCGATTCACCATCCTAACTTTGGCGAAACAATTTTAAAACCTGATGAAACATTCTATTCAGAAACAACGTATCAATTTGATACTCTTTAATGAATAAAAAACGATAGAAAGGAGGAGGTTGATGGTGGCAACAATCAAAGACATTGCTGATAAAGCAAATGTTTCCAGCGCAACAGTTTCTAGGGTGTTGAATTACGATGAGACATTGTCAGTCGGAGATGAGACAAAAAAACGGATTTTTGAAGCTGCTGAAGCTTTAGATTATACCAAATACCAGCAAAAGAAAGCCAAAAAGAATGGAAAAATAGCTATTGTACAATGGTATACGGAAAAAGAAGAACTCGATGACCTTTACTACTTGTCGATTCGATTAGGCGTTGAAAAACGTGCGGAAGAAGAAGGGTATAGTGTTGAACGGCACTTTCAAAATACTGCCTTTGAGATCAGTTCGGATATTGAAGGCATAGTCGCTATTGGAAAATTCAGTGATTCTCAAATAGAACAATTAGCATTATGGACTAAAAATATTTGTTTTGTTGATTTTGATGTATTGGGATATAAGCTGGACTCAGTGGTAGTGGACTTCGAGCAAGCAGTTTATTCCGTAATGAAGTATTTTATTGGAAAAGGTCATCAGCGTATCGGTTTTATTGGCGGTCAAGAAACTTATGACGATCCGGCACAAACACCTGTGGATAAACGTACAATTTTAGTCGAAAATTATTTACGCCAGCAAAACATATACGATAAAAAGTATATGTTTATTGGAGCATTTAATGTATCAGCAGGTTATCAATTGATGAAGCAGGCTCTTCAGGAATTAGACGATGATCTGCCTCCAGCCTTTTTTATTGCCAATGATGCTTTGGCAATTGGGGCCTTACGTGCGTTGCAAGAAGCGGAGGTTTCAGTGCCAGAGCAAGTCGAAGTAATTGGATTTAATGACATCAGCGTAGCCAAATACGTGTACCCAACTTTGAGTACGGTAAAAGTGTATACAGAGATAATGGGGGAAGCCGGATTTGATTTGCTGCTCGATCGGATAAACTCAGATCGGAAAGTTGCAAAAAAAATCACTTTATCCACAGATTTGATTTTACGTGAAAGTACCAACTAACAGGTTATCCACAGTTAAGTAAAAACCTAAAAACTAGAATCTCCTAAAAAAGGAGATTTTTAGTTTTTAGGTTATTTTTTTACCTTTTTCCGTTATACTGCAAGAGAAGCAGGAAGCAGTCGAACCAATAAAATGTCTTTTGAATAAATAACCAGCTAAACGCTTTAGAAAAAGGGGAATGAAAAATATGAGAAAACAGTACAGCAAAGAAACTATTAAAAAAAGTAAAAAGTCAGAAAGAACGCATAAGCAACAAGATAGTAAAACAAAAGACTACCTTGTCAAAGAACCAACGGAATTACTGCCTTTCTTATTACAAGAAAAGGTTAAAAATAGTAGAAATTCGGTGAAATCTGTCTTGACGAGAGGGCAAGTGTGGGTAGATGGCAAAAACATTAAACAGCATAATCATCCTTTGCTTCCAGGACAAACGGTCTCTATAGTTGCGAATAAAGCAGCACTCAAAGAAGAAGCGTTGACAGGAATCAGTATATTACATGAAGATGAGGCTATAATTGTTATTAACAAAGAAGCAGGGATGCTGTCTATGGCCTCTAAAAATGAACAGGACTTGACAGCTTATCGTCAACTAACTACTTATGTTAGAAAAGAACACCCTAAAAACCGGATTTTTGTTGTTCATCGATTAGATAGAGATACCTCAGGTGTCATGCTATTTGCAAAAAGCGAAGCAGTAAAGACTAAATTACAAGAAAACTGGACAACCATGGTAAAAGAAAGAATTTATACTGCTTTGGTTGAAGGAGTCGTGCGTGATGAAGAAAATACGATCACTTCTTGGCTAACAGAAAATAAAGCTATGCATGTCTTTTCCACTTCTTACGATAATGGCGGGAAGAAAGCTGTAACGCATTACAAAAAGATACGCTCCAATAATGAGTTTACTTTATTGGAAGTTCAATTGGAAACTGGTCGAAAAAACCAAATCCGAGTTCATATGGAAGAAATAGGCCATCCAGTAGTAGGAGACAAAAAGTATGGCTCTACTGTTAATCCATTAAAACGCTTAGGACTGCATGCCACAACATTAGCCATTATCCACCCTACCTCTGGAGAGTTGATGCAATTCAAAACAAAAATCCCAAAAGTCTTTTTACAATTTTCGAAATAAAATGCGTTTTGAAACATAGCCAGTTAAGATAACTAGAACGAATAGCGAATTTTGACTCGAATGAGAGAAACTGGGACGAACAACCACCAGAAACAGGAAAGTTTGTCCCAAACGAATGAACTCTGGACGAACAACCACCGGAAATAGGAAAGTTTGTCCCGAACGAATGAACTCTGGACGAACAACCACCAGAAACAGGAAAGTTTGTCCCAAACGAATGAATTTTGGACGAACAACCACCGGAAATAGGAAAGTTTGTCCCAAACGAATGAAAACAGCCATATACAAAAAGAAGGTGAGACTTTTGTCTAATCTCCTTTTTGTATTCGGCTGCTTTTTTATACATACACATACAAAACATAGTTTAGAAGAATTGCGTGCGGTATTTTAACCTTTCATTTCGAATGCATTATCTTGCGGCTGATAACCGACAGCCACACGAGCCTGATCAATATCAAGACGTGGAAAAGTATTATTTGAAATTCCGTTGACCAATAAAAAAGGCTCTTGAAGATTAGCAGATAATGTACAGTCGATTAGATGACAAAAATCTCGAGCAGATAAGAAGTTAGCCAAGCCGTCAGGTCCAGTATTTGGTGCAGGTTTGCCACTTTCTTTAAAATCTCCAATACGAATACCGATAGTTTCTTGTCCTTTCGTAAAAGCATAATAACTGGCTAAAGCTTCTACATACGCTTTAGAGACTCCGTATAAATCAGCAGGACGAACAGGTTGATTGACGTGGACTTGTACATTTGCAGGATAAGCATCCACTGCATGGATGGAACTGGCGAAAATGATCCGTTTTATATGCACAGAATCTAGAGTTGCCTGATGAAATAAATTGTAAGGAATTTTGTAGTTTAAATCGAGTAACGATCCATAAAATTCTGCATCTGGACTAGGATCACCGGCTAAATGCAAAACATACTCTATGCCATCAAGTAAGCCTTCCCAATTTTCTTCGAGCGATAAATCTAAATCTTTTGTTTTGGTTCCTTCCAGTAATTGCTTATCAACATCGTCAAAGTGAATATCAACTAAAGTAAGCTCATGCTGTTTTTTTAAATGTTGTGTGATTACTTTTCCAATCGTTCCAGTTGCGCCTGTAATTAAAATACGAGCCATCACTCATTTCCTCCTATCAAAAATAGATTCAATGACACTGTAAGTAGATAAAAATTAAGTTTATTGTAAATAAACAAATCGGCAGTCTAGCTTTCTTATTACTGCTGTTGTTTCAAGTTTTTATTAATCATTTAGCTAATTACTGAGCGAAAAAGAGAGCACTACAAAAGTAGCACTCTCGGGGAAAACGAATGATTATGCGCGATCTGTACGGTCGTCCATACGATCATTTGTTTCTTTTTTAGCGTCGCCTACTTTTTTCTCTACTTCGCCTTTGCCTTTTTGGGCTTTACCTTCAGCTTGCTTGCCTAGGTCGTTAGTGGCGTCACCGTAAGCGTCTTTTGCAGCACCGACTGCTTTATCTTTGACACCTTTTAATTTGTCCTTCATACCGTTATCTTTGTCTGCCATGTTGTTTTCCTCCTAATAAATAATTATTTAAAAAACGGTTCGCACAACTGTATAAACACTCATAAAGAACTTAAAAAAATTTGTGTTAAAAGTGTGAACTTCTTTTATGTTTAAAGCTTAACTGGTTTAATAAAAAAAATCAAATGATAACCCTTTTAACCATTCACTCCTATAAAAAAATGGAGCTCGTTTTTTCGATTGGCTGATTGTGTCTGTTATCTATTGTTGCAATCACTAGTTACATTAAATGATAACAAATAGGGCATTTCTCTATTTTATATGAGTGCTAGTGTTCGCCTGCTTAATCTTTTAAACATTATGTGCTAAAATAAAGAACATAAAGCAACGAGCTGGAGATTACAGAGAACGGAGTCGTTTAAAAATGAAGCTATTGGCAATTGATTCCTCTAATCAAGTAATGAGTGTGGCGGTTTTAGAAGACCGCAAATTGATTGGAGAAGTTACTACGAATGTAAAAGGCAATCACAGTCAGCGTTTAATGCCAGCAATTGAAACAATCATGAAAGAAGCTGGTTGGAAACCGACCGAATTGGATCGAATAGTTGTCGCTAAAGGACCTGGATCTTATACCGGTTTAAGAATTGGTGTGACGATTGCGAAAACATTGGCCTGGACTTTGGATAAAGAAATTGTAGGTGTTTCAAGTCTAGCCGTGTTAGCAGGAAACTGCGAAGAATCTCCGCATTATCTTGTACCATTATTTGATGCACGTCGCGGAAATATCTACACGGGAGTATATCAATGGCAAGCTGGGAAATTGGTTCAAATTGAACCAGATACCCATATTTCAGCTGAAGCATGGGCCAGTTACTTAACCAAATTTACTGGGACGATCGAATTGATTGGCGAAGACCGTTTGTTACATGTAACGACTTTTGAACAACAGTTGGCCGATCGCGTTATTTCTGCGCCTTTGAAAGACCATTTGTCTAAAGCAAGTGTGCTAGGACTGTTAGGAAGAACAAAAAAGCCAGAAGATGTCCATACGTTAACACCCGATTATTTAAAATTGGCAGAAGCGGAGGAAAATTGGCGCAAAGAACATCCGGATCGGCTGGAGGAATCGTATGTTGAGAAAATTTAGGGAATGGTTGGAGACTGAGCAATCAATATGGAGCATAGGAGAACAGCAGGTATCAAATGGGAATTTAGCTGAAATAATCCGCTTATCAGCTGTAAAACAGACTTTAAAAGATGGACGGATAGTGGAAGTAAGGATTGCAACAGTTGATGATATACCGGATATTGTCCGAATACAAGAGTTAAGTTATAATGGAACCGCCCCTTGGAACGCAACTGCTTTAGAACATGAGATCAAACGCAATAGACGAGCATTGTATTTAATTGCAAGTCTTGAAAGCCAAACGGTTGCTTTTGTGGGCACTTGGTTTGTTGAAGGGGAGGCCCATATTACGAATCTTGCCGTAGTTCCAACAGAACGGCAAAAAGGCCTGGCCTATTATTTGTTAAAAGAAATTGAGCAATTGGCAGAACAACAAGGTATGCATCAGTTGAGTTTAGAAGTTCGTGTTTCAAATACAACGGCTCAGAGTCTCTACCGGAAACTAGGATTTAAGGCGGGGAAAGTCAAAAAAGACTATTATGCTGGCGACCATGAAGATGCATTGGAAATGAGTAAACCTATTTTAAGAAAGCGTGATATACATGGATTTAACGAATGAGACAATGGAAAAAATCCAATTTATTTTTCCAGAAAAAGAACTTATTACGAGTGAGCGAGTGTATCAGATAGCAGAAGAAAGTTATCCAAATGGTTCGCCTTGGTCAGTAACCAATTTTCAAACGGATTTGGATACTTCGCTTGCAGGATACGGCTTTGCAGTCAAAGATGAAAAAGCAATCGGTTTTATCGGCTATCGTCATTTTTTAGGAGAAGCGGAGATCACTAATTTTGGTGTAAATCAACTGTTTAAACAACAAGGAATCGGCAGTCGTCTAATGGCTGCTTGTTTATCGCATTTAGATGAACAAGGAATGAAACAGCTGTTTTTAGAAGTCCGTGCGAGTAACCAGTCGGCGCGGACAGTGTACCAAAAATTTGGTTTGAAAGAAGTAGCAATACGCAAAAACTATTACCGTGATCCAAATGAAGATGCGGTAGTCATGCAATACATCAAGCCAGAAGAAGAATAAAAATGTAAAGTAGAAAGAGTGAAAGCATGAGGCCTGAACAAAATTTAATTTTAGCCATTGAAACGAGTTGTGATGAAACGAGTGTTGCTGTCGTCGAAAACGGAGAACGAATGTTGTCTAATATTGTAGCGTCACAGATTAAAAGCCACATGCGTTTTGGTGGCGTCGTACCGGAAATCGCGAGTCGGCACCATGTTGAACAAATCACTCAGTGTATTGAAGAAGCTATGGAAGAAGCAAGTGTTTCTTACAAAGACTTATCAGCAGTTGCTGTAACGTATGGACCGGGATTAGTAGGAGCTTTATTGATCGGCGTTAATGCGGCTAAGGCATTGGCTTATGCTCATGACTTGCCTTTGATCGCCGTTAATCATATGGCAGGACATATCTACGCTAATCGGTTGATTCAGCCATTAGTTTTTCCGTTACTAGCTTTAGTCGTCAGTGGCGGACACACTGAATTAGTGTACATGGAAAAAGATGGAGATTTCAAGATTATTGGAGAAACACGAGACGATGCTGCCGGAGAAGCTTATGATAAAATTGGACGAGTCTTAGGTTTGCCTTACCCAGGCGGTAAGCGGATCGACGAAATGGCTCATCAAGGAAAAGATTCGTACCATTTTCCGCGGGCTATGTTGAAAGAAGATAATTACGATTTTAGTTTTAGCGGGTTAAAAAGTGCGTTTATCAATTTGGTTCATAATACCGCTCAAAAAAATGAAGAAGTAGACAAAAATGATTTAGCAGCTAGTTTTCAAGCAAGTGTAATTGAAGTGTTAGTCAAAAAAACAATACGTGCTGCAAAAGAGTTAGGAGTCAAACAGTTGGTTTTGGCTGGAGGAGTAGCGGCCAATCAAGGATTGCGAGAAGAATTGATCACAACAATGAAGCAAGAACTGCCTGATGTTGAGCTTTTGATCCCTCCATTGTCGCTTTGCGGGGACAATGCTGCTATGATTGGTGCAGCTGCTTACGTAGAGTACAATCGGCAACAATTTGCCGGTTATGACTTGAATGCACAGCCTGGTTTAACTTTTGATAGTTTTGAAGAGCAGATAGTGAACAAATAAAGAAAATTCCCATAAAAATAAGCAGTAGAGGTTGAGACAAAAGTCTCAACCTCTTTGCATATCCGAATGTTTATTCTAGAACGTGTTCAAAGAAGCAGACCCGACGTCCACTTTGTCATGCCTGTAGTAGCTTTAGCTACGTACAGACATGATACACTTAGGCGCTAGCTTAAAGTGCTTCTATTAAATGCTCGGTTGTCGTGTGACCATACTGCGCTTATTCGTTCCAGTTGCCGTATCCCTTGCAGCTTTAGCTGCTTAGGGATACGGTATGCGAGATAGAAGATTCGGGTCTAAACGCTTTTTGTCTCACTCCCTTATTGCTCATCAAGTTCTTCTAGTTCGATGCTTTTTTCTTCCCATTCCGTTAAGAGCTGTTCATTTCTTGTTTGGAGATCCGTCAATTTTCCATTGAGTTCTTGAACCTGGATATGATCTCCAAAAACTTCAGGTTCGGTCAATTGAAGTTCAATCGCTTCGATCGCTTGTTCCAATTCAGACATTTCACTTTCAAGTGCTTCGATTCTTCTGCTTAATTGACGAACTTTTTTTTGCGTCTCTTTATTTATTTCCCGATGGTTTTTGTTTGTTAAAGAGGCGTTTCTGCCAATTTGTTTGTCTTGTTCGGCCGCTTCTGCTAGCTGTTGCAATTCTTCTTGCTGTGCTTTTTTCTCAATATAATAATCATAATCCCCTAGGTAAAGGGTACTTCCTTCTTCAGATAATTCGACTACCGCTGTAGCTAAACGGTTAATAAAATAACGGTCATGAGAAACGAATAAAAGGGTACCGTCAAAATCAATCAACGCATTTTCCAAGACTTCCTTACTGTCGATATCCAAATGGTTAGTCGGTTCATCCAATACTAGAAAATTATCACGGTGCAAGGATAATTTAGCTAAAGCTAATCGCGCTTTTTCGCCTCCGCTTAGGCTGGAAACACTTTTTTCTACATCATCGCCTGTAAATAAAAAACTACCCAAAATACTGCGGATATCTTTTTCAGGTGTAGTGGGATGCTCGTCCCATAATTCATTGAGCACCGATTTTTTAGAATTGAGGTTTGCTTGTTCTTGGTCATAATACCCTAAATCAACATTAGCTCCTAGCTGCTCGTTGCCATGAATTAAAGGCAAATCACCAATCAAAGACTTTAACAAAGTAGATTTTCCAATTCCATTTGGACCAACCAACGCAATTGAATCATATTTTCGAATCTCTAATTCAATGGGGGCAGATAAAATGTGTTCTTTGTATCCAATAGCACCATCCGTTAAAGTTAAGACCACATTTCCGCTTTCTTTATTGGTTTGAAAACGAAAGTGTGCTGATTTTTCATCGCCTTGAGGCCGATCCATCCGATCCATTTTTTCCAATTGTTTTCGACGGCTCTGGGCACGTTTAGTTGTAGAAGCCCTGACTAAATTACGGTTAACAAAATCTTCTAATTTAGCAATTTCTGTTTGTTGTTTCTCATATTCTTTCCATTCTTGTTCCAGTTGTGCAGCTTTTAGAGTTAAATATTTGGAATAATTGCCTTTATAATGGGTTATTTTCTGTCGGCTGATTTCATAAACTTCATTAACGACTTTGTCTAAAAAGTACCGGTCATGAGAAACGATCAATAACGCTCCATGATAAAGTTGCAAATAGTTTTCAAGCCAATTTAACGTTTCGATATCTAAATGGTTAGTCGGCTCATCTAAAATCAATAAATCTCTTTTTTCTAATAATAGTTTAGCCAAAGCTAATCGAGTTTTTTGGCCTCCAGATAACTGGCGAATGTCTTTTGCATAATCTTCTTCATAAAAACGAAAACCATGTAAAACAGAACGAATTTCAGCTTCATAGCCGAAACCATTGGCTGCTCTAAAATCATGTTGAAGCTGATCATAACGGGCTAATGTTTTGTGATAGAGGGTTTCATCTGCCAGCAGCTCTGGGTCGCCCAGTTGGATCTCTGTCTGGCGCATTTCCTTTTCTAATTGGATCACCGGTTCAAAGACTTTTAACATTTCATCCCAAATAGAACTGGCAGAGTCTAGGCCGGTATTTTGTGCCAGGTATCCAATCGTCACGTTTTTACTTTTAATAATCTGACCTGCGTCTGGCTGTTCAACATCTGCAATCATTTTTAATAAAGTAGATTTTCCAGCACCGTTGCGTCCTACTAAAGCTATTCTAGCATTTTCTTGTATTTCTAAATAAATGTTTTCAAAAAGCACATCTGCTCCAAAATAGCGCGCGACATGCTGAACTTGTAATAAAATCATCTTATTTCCTCATTTCATTATTCTCTCTTCTAGTTTAGCATATAAGCTGTCATTCTGATATTGTTCTAAGCAATCTTGTCAGAAAAAAAGCAGAGATTTCACAATCTTATATTGTGAATGTTCACAAGATGAAACAAGGGAAAATCTGTTTTCTTTTTAAAAGTAAGAAAAAAAGACTAGTATTCTCTTTAAAAGATGCTATAATGACTAAGTCGAAGTAAAGAAAAGCTTGTGAATTTTCATTTAAATGAAAATTCTTGTGAAAAAATGTTATCTAATAAGATCATTTTAAAAAACTTAACGGAGGAAGAAAATGACTAATCCAACAGTACCAAAAGCAACCGCTAAAAGACTACCTATTTATTATCGCTATTTACGTTTCTTGCACGATGCTGGAAAAGACCGTATTTCTTCAACGGAGTTAAGCGAAGCAGTAAAAGTTGATAGTGCTACTATCCGTCGTGATTTTTCTTATTTTGGAGCATTAGGAAAAAGAGGATATGGTTATGATGTCGAAGATTTAATGAACTTTTTCAGTAAAACACTAAAGCAGGATCGTTTAACCAATGTGGCTTTGATCGGTGTAGGGAATTTAGGACATGCTTTGTTGAACTACAATTTTCATCAAAGCAACAATATGCGGATCAGTGCTGCTTTTGATATCAATGAAGAAATTATTGGAACGATCTTAAGCGGCGTACCCGTTTACCCTATGAGTGAAATGGTAGAGCAACTTAAAGTGCAGCAAATTGAGGTAGTTATTTTAACAGTCCCTACAGAAGTAGCGCAAGACACTGCAAATACATTAGCTGAAGCGGGAGTGAAGGGCATTATGAACTTTACACCTATTCGTATTTCAGTACCGAATGACATGCGTGTACAAAATGTCGATTTAGCGAATGAATTGCAGACCTTGATTTACTTTTTAGACCATTATAAAAAAGAAGAAGCATAAAAAAAGCGGCAACCTTATTTAGGTTTGCCGCCTTTTTTTATTTTAAAATAAATCTCCAAAAGCTTTGAGGCACGAACAAAATCATTCGTAGCAAATAGTACGAATAAGACAGGGAAGATTCCCCAGCCTTCTGTTGAGACTGAATTGATCGTGAACCAAATGAAGATAAAAGACATTACATAATTAAAAACGATTTGCATAATAAAGTTTTTACTATTCATATAATTAAAAAGTTCCTTTCTTTAGTGGAAAATGAATCATTGAAGCAAATTGAGCGCGACAACAGCAGTATTCATCAGCACATGTGCGATAATGGGAGTAGCAATGTTTTTAGTTTTGATATACAAGTATGAAAAGACAAAGCCCATTGAAGAGTAAAGCAAAATATGACTGTCCTGATGCATGAAAGCAAATAACAAAGAACTGATAACAGCTGCCCCAACACCGCCTGTTAAGTCATAAAAAAAGCCGAAGATAACTTTACGGAAAACAAATTCTTCCATAATAGGAGCCATAATGGAGACAATGATCAAATAGAAAGGATATTTACTAACTATTAATAGAATATTTTGAGTATTTGCTGAATCTATTGGCAAGCCCAATAACTGAGTTTCAATCAAATTAGCTAGGACCTGTGCAGCAAAAGCCATTATGATTCCAATCAACCCCCACTTAAGGACTTCAGATCTTCCGGCAGAAGGACCTACTGTGATGCTATTATGAATAGTTGATTTTTGATTGAGTAGTATCATCAACAAAGCACCAAGAGTAAAGGAGAAAATTGTTCCGTAAACACTTGCTTCTGTTTGATATTGAATCGGTGCTGCTGCTAAGAACAGAACCGGCAAGAATTGAGAGAGGACATAAACTAAAATCATCCGTACCTCTGTATGTCGAAAAATATTTTTCATATCTACTATTAAACCTTCTTTTTTTAGAAGTGGTTACTTCTTTATTTGGATCTTTCAGTAAACGATTCTTTTACTAAAAAAAACTACAATTAACGTATTACTGAAATAAGTTACATTTGTCAGTATAACATAAGATGAATGGCAATGTGTGAACTTTTGATTCACCTCAAGAGGAGAAAGGAACGTTCTGCAATAAAAAAATTAATCAATTTTAACAAAGACTGGATTAAAAGACTTGCAATTAATAAAGAATTTGATTATGATAAAAGAGTGATTTAGCACTCAAATGATAAGAGTGCTAAACGAAAGAACAAGATAAGAAAAGTGGAGGGATTTACGTGTTAAAACCATTAGGAGATCGTGTTATTATTGAAGTCGCAAAAGAAGAAGAAAAGACTGTCAGCGGGATTGTTTTACCGGGTTCTGCGCAAGAAAAACCTCAAACTGGTTCAATTATTGCAGTAGGTGAAGGCCGTATACTAGAAAACGGAACAAAAGCTGAGTTAGCTGTTAAAGTTGGCGATACAGTTTTATTTGAAAAATATGCGGGAACAGAAGTAAAACACAACGGTAAAGATTTCCTTGTTGTGAATGAACGCGATATTATTGCAATTGTCGAATAACAAGTAGTGTAAGCACTAAAAAATGCATGGATTGTAAACAGAAGTCTCTTTTAAACTAAACAATAAATCAATAAATAAAGTTACACAAATTTATTAATGAGGTGAAGTGAAAATGGCAAAAGATATTAAATTTTCAGAAGATGCCCGTTCAGCAATGTTACGTGGTGTGGATATTTTAGCAGATACAGTCAAAGTGACATTAGGACCCAAAGGAAGAAATGTCGTATTAGAAAAATCTTTCGGTTCACCATTGATCACAAATGATGGAGTCACCATTGCCAAAGAAGTGGAATTAGAAGATCATTTCGAAAACATGGGTGCTAAGTTAGTGGTTGAAGTGGCTTCGAAAACGAATGATATAGCAGGGGATGGAACAACAACTGCTACGGTCTTGACTCAAGCAATTGTTCGTGAAGGACTAAAAAACGTAACTGCAGGTGCTAACCCTGTCGGTATTCGTCGTGGAATCGAATTAGCCACTAAAGTAGCAGTAGAAGAATTGTTGACGATTTCTAAAAAAATCGAAACAAAAGAATCTATTGCACAAATTGCCGGTATTTCATCAGGAGATAACGAGGTTGGACAATTAGTTGCAGACGCTATGGAAAAAGTCGGCAACGATGGTGTCATTACGATTGAAGAATCTAAAGGAATCGAAACGGAATTAGATGTAGTAGAAGGAATGCAATTTGACCGCGGCTACTTATCTCAATATATGGTGACAGATAACGATAAAATGGAAGCTGTATTGGAAAACCCGTATCTGTTGATTACAGACAGAAAAATTTCTAATATACAAGATGTCTTGCCATTATTAGAACAAATCTTGCAACAAGGCCGTCCATTATTAATTATTGCAGACGATGTAGACGGTGAAGCTCTGCCAACATTGGTTTTAAACAAGTTACGCGGAACATTCAACGTAGTAGCAGTTAAAGCTCCAGGATTTGGCGATCGTCGCAAAGAAATGCTAGAAGATATTGCCATCTTAACAGGCGGTACTGTGATCACTGAAGACTTAGGGTTAGAATTGAAAGATACGAGCATCAATGAACTAGGACATGCTGCTAAAGTCGTGGTTACAAAAGATTCTACTACTATTGTTGAAGGAGCAGGTTCTTCAGAAAATATTGCACAACGCGTATCTTTATTAAAAACACAAGCTGGAGAAACCACTTCAGACTTTGACCGTGAAAAATTACAAGAACGTTTAGCAAAACTTTCTGGCGGAGTAGCTGTGATCAAAGTTGGAGCAGCAACAGAAACTGAATTGAAAGAACGCAAATTACGCATTGAAGATGCTTTGAATGCTGCTCGTGCAGCTGTTGAAGAAGGCATTGTTTCCGGTGGTGGAACGGCTTTAATCAATGTTCAATCTAAAGTTGCAGAAATTGAAGCAGAAGGAGACGTAGCAACAGGTGTAAGAATCGTTGTACGTGCTTTAGAAGAACCAATTCGTCAAATTGTTACAAATGCAGGACTAGAAGGTTCTGTTGTGGTTGAACAAATGAAACATGCTGAAATGGGAATGGGATTCGATGCGGCTAATAATGCATGGGTAAACATGATTGAAGCCGGAATTGTCGATCCAACAAAAGTAACGCGTTCAGCTTTACAAAATGCAGCAAGTATTTCTGCTCTCTTGCTAACAACAGAAGCAGTGGTTGCTGATCAACCAGCTCCAGACGCTCCAATGGGCGGCGGTATGGGTATGGACCCTGGTATGGGCGGTATGATGTAAGAAATAGATTAAGGAAAGAGAGCGGATGAGGGGAAAGACTCATCTGCTCTCTTTTTAATTTGTTGCTGTAAAAGTTGCATCTAATATGCCCTCTAACGCTCTTTAGGTTGGAACTGTGTTATGCAATTAGACGTTTATTGAAGTCTTTTATCGCTACATTTGATATAGTGTAGATGAACTTAATGAATTTCGAAATTTGTCGTTAAACTATCTAAAGTGAAAATCGTTCTAAAAAAGGAGGAAAGTTAGTGTTAAATAAAGTTCTTGAACAATTTAGATTGCAGCCAATATCAGTCAATGCAGTAGAAGATTCTCATAGCTCCACAGTTTATAAATGCAAATTATTTAATGGTGAGAATGTTTTTATAAAAATTCCTTATTCAAAATTGAAGTTCCAGCGAGAATTAGAAGCTTATGAAATCTTAAAAGAACAGGTCTCTATTCCTAATTTGCTGGCTTATTGGTCTGGTGATGAGGAGTATCCAGGTGCTTTTTTGTTATCTGAATTAAAAGGGAATCCCTTAACAACTAACGTTTCTTCAGCGACAGCATTTCAAGTCGGTATTCTTCATGCTTCCATGCACAACATCCAACCATCTAATGCGACAACATTAACCGGCATAAAAAACGAATTTATAAACTGGTCTAGTTTTGTTGAAAATCAATTTTATAGTTTTGCTGAAGATGTAAGAGAAGTAGTGGATGAAGCAGTATATAGAAAATCGATTGAAAAATTTGAAGAAATGAAGCGAAGTCTTCCTTCACCAGATGGACCAAGTTTCATACATATGGATTTTCGTCCAGCTAATATAATTGTTGACGGAAATAACGTTTCGGGAATGATAGATTTTGAAAGTGTGCGATTTGGTTCGACAGAAACTGATTTCACGAAATTGTACCGTGATTTTTTAAGCTTTGATCTGGCCTTGTATCAATCTTATCAAGAAGGCTATAAAAGTATACGACCCTTGATAGACTTAGAAGTAGTATTGCCTTTTTATCTATTTACAGATACGTTCAATAGCATTGGGTGGTGCAAACGCCGAGGAATAGAAAAGAATGCTTTATTTTTAGAAAAAAATTTAGCTGACCTAAAGAAGATTGTCTTGAGCTAACTAGAATACGATTTCCACGTACTTAAGACGAGACAGATTATTAAATAAGGCGGTGCTGAATGAAAAAAACATATGGAACTATTTTATTGATTATCAGCAATGTCTTATCATCAGGAATTGCAGCCTTTATTTCTTTTGGTATTTTTAGATTGAGTTCGATAGAGATTGAAGGAAAGCCTCCTTCTTATACAGGAGCTATTCAAATCGCTTTAGTGGTTTTGGTGATTGAATTAGTGAAGTGGTTTAGTTTTTACCAAGTTGTTTATAAAAATAAAACTCCTTATTTAGTCGTGTATCTTTTAATTAGTATTTTATTGATGACTGCAGGTTTCAAGCAATTAATGGCATTGCTTTTAGGGGTACTTTACTTTGTGTCAATAGTCCTGCTGTTTTTTTCAACTAAAGATGTTCAAACTAAAAAGGAGCCTGCTCTTACAGAAAAAAGTGAAAAAGAAAAACCCATGAAATCAGGATTGGAAAAACTCGGCTTTTTCTTACTCCTACTCGCTATTGTTTACAATGGTGCTGAATTGTTTTATTCGGTGTCGTCAATAGACCCGTATTTCAGGGAACAACCAATGGTTTTAATGCAGATTATCATTATACCAGTAGCTATCCTTGCTTTATCGTGCTATGCCTTGTATAAAATAGGAACTAACCGTTATTCTTATTGGAAATATTTGTTTGTTATTCTAGCTGGTTTAAACGGCGTTTCCATTTTAAACATGTGGTATATTGAAAAGCAAGTAGGGACTTCCTTTACTCCAACACTTTCCGACCCATTAGCAATTCTAACAGTAAAACAGCTGTTGGTTAGCGCGGTTTATTTGATTGGTTTTGTGTTGATGAACAAAAAAGCAGGGCGTAAATAAGCTAGAAAGGAGTTGGGGTGAAAAAATCCTAACTCCTTTATTGTTTCGGAACTAAAATTTGAATGATGCTTTTTCCTGGAATCTGTGGCGGTAATGACCGAGTAGTGATTGGTTCAGTCACTAACATAACGGTAACAGTTGTTCCGGCCTTAATTTCGTCCACACTCAGTTTTTCATGAGTTTCAGCAGTTAGAATAGGGACGTCTTTTGTTAAAAGAACGACTTCATCAAAAGAAATAGCGTCTGCATCTTCTTCAACTTGTTTCAAATTTTGCAAAATAAGTTGCTGTTCAGCTGCTGAGCCGTCTTCTTTTACCATTCCTTCGTATGCTACTCCCTTTTCTTGCGAAGAGTCAGATAGCGAGTGTGCTGAATCAGCTGTATCCTCTTTTTTAGATGTTCCACAGCCAACAAGAGAAAGTACAAGTGCCATTCCAACTGTCAGCAGTAAAGTTTTTTCATGTTCAAACCACTCCTTTGTTTTTACTGTTCTTTTCTATTAATCTATAATTAATCTATAACGAATTGGATTTAAAGTAAAATAGAAACCATCATCGGATTATTTTTCTTTTTTTTCAAAGGACGCTTTTCTTCTATTCAGCGATTAAATAGAGTAAACTAAAAAGAAAGAAAAGGGTAGTTTAAGGAGGGCAAAAATGGGCTTTTTATCTATTGCTATTCAATTAGTATTAGGAATTGTCTTTTTAATATTTGGTTTTGTAAAATTTGATGCTAAAAAAAGAGCCAAGGATTTTGAGCGTTATGGATATCCTCAATGGTTTAGGATCGTCTCCGGTGTGATTGAAATGATTGCAGCTATATTAGCTATCTATGGAATCGTTAATCAAACTGCAGCTGCTTGGAGTGGATTAGTCATTAGTGTAATTATGGTCGGAGCGATCTTTACTCAAATCAAAATTCGAGATCCGCTGCAAAAAATCTTAATGCCGGTAGTTATTTTGATTTTAGGAATGATTATTTTGGCTTTAAATTGGCAATTCATTTTGGGACAATAAAAGGGGCTGGAGAAAAGTAGGTGTTGCTCTACTTTTCTCCAGTTTTTTTCGTTAATAAAAAAATGAAAAAATAGAGGAAACTTATTAGAGAAGAAATAAGAAGGTTGCTTTAGGCAGAAAAATAGTGTATGTGTAAAATAGTTCTCGAGATATTATTATTTTTTACTGGCAAAAAGAAAGAAGGCGTTCTATCATAAATGTATGCTTGACCGGCAAATACATAATTGAAAGAGGCCTTCTTATGAATAAGATTATATCAAAGGTTTACCAAATAATAAAGGATTCAAACAATTTAATAGAGACAGAAGAAGCTATTCAGGTTTATATGTATGAAGTATTTTCTGAATTAGTGGGAGATGTCTTCACTCATATCAATCAGGTGATCAAAGAGGAGAAACAACTTGAAGGTTGGAAAGTGAAACGAGAAGATTGGAAAACGGTCCAATTTATTTTCGGTCCCGTTCGGTACTATCGTACCTTAATGGTAGATCACACGGATCAGAATCATTATCCACTAGATGAGTGGTTAGGCATTCGAAAATATCAGCGTCATAGTCCATTAGTAGAAGTAAAAGTGGCTGAGTTGGCGAGTAAAGCTACTTATCGAGATACTGCAACTATGCTAAATGAATGGACGGCTGTCACAATCAGCCACCAAACAGTTGGCAGTCTTCTTAAACGCGTTGGATCAGCACAAGCACGTGAAGATGAAGAAAGCGTATTGGAGCTAGAAGAAGCAGCTGAATTACCAGAAGGGAAAAAAGTGGACTATTTCTATGCCGAAGCGGATGGCGTTTTTGTTCGTGGAACAGAAAAGAAAAAAAGCTTAGAAGTTCGTCATGCCATTCTTTACGAAGGCTGGAATAAAAACGGAAAACGCGTTTCCTTAAAGGAACCTAAAGCCATTATGACGACTAAAAAAACCGCTGGTTTTTGGGCAGAGGTTCAAGCCTTTACAGCGAATCATTATGCCTTACAACAAGCCCAAGTCATTACCAATAGTGACGGTGGACAAGGCTATACTGCAGATAGATTCCAAGAAGCTTTTTCTCAATCGAATTATCCCGTTCTCAATCAGCTAGACTCTTATCATGTCTTCCAAGGCTTGAATCGTGCATTTGGCGTGAAAACTAACGTTTTTAAACAGCAGGTCAAGCAAGCATTAAAGACGCATGATTTAGATCATTTAACTATTTGGCTGGATACGTATGAAAGTACGTTAGACGAAACAGCAGCAGTGGAAAAACTGAATACATTTAGAACCTATGTTTTACGGAATTGGGATCGGATTTTCGATTGGCGCGAAAAAGTAGAACAGGCTCCGAAAGGCGCCAGAGGATTAGGCGCAATGGAGTCGAATCAACGACACATCTCTTTTCGCATGAAAAAGCGAGGAATGCATTGGAGTGCAGAAGGTTGCGAAGCTATGGTAAAGGTAAAACAAGGGATGTTCAATCACACCTTGCGTGAAGACTATCTTCACCAACAAAATAGAAGTGCGAGACAACAACGCAAGCTGAACCAAACGGTTCGTTTATCGTCGTTATTGCATGAGAAAACACGGCAGTCAGTCGGGGCAAAGAATGGGATCATTCCATTGTATGCCTCTCGTTCATCGGCAATAGGACAATTAATTAAAAGTTTTCGTTAATTCCTGTCTTTTGGGAGAAGGTTCCTGGTTTTAGGAACGTTCTTCCAAAAGATGGGCCAGCAAGCGGCGGAGCCGTGCGGTAGCTGATGGGTGTACAAAAATAGAGTGCCTAAACTAGTGAAGGAATAGGACGCTCGAGAAAAACTTGACACAAACAAAATAGTTTCTGAAAAGTGTTTTTTGCTAATTTATGGTATGATGAAGGACGATAAGTAAGAAAGTAAATCAGTAGTTGGGAGCGAATAACATGAACAGGATTTATCCAGATGATAGCTGGGCATTACATACAGATTTGTATCAAATTAATATGATGCAAACGTATTGGGAGCTAGGAAAAGCAGATAAACATGCTATATTTGAGTGCTACTTTAGAAATAATCCCTTTGAAAGTGGTTATGCTGTTTTTGCTGGTCTGGAACGCGTCGTAACATATATAAAAAACTTGACCTTTTCAGAATCGGATATCAGCTATTTGCGGGAAGTGGGACAATATCCAGAAGACTTTTTAAATTACCTTGCTGAGTTCAAATTTAGAGGGACTATCCGTTCGATGATTGAAGGAGAAGTTGTTTTTGCTAATGAACCGATCCTCCAAGTGGAAGGCCCTTTATTCGATTGTCAGTTTGTTGAAACAGCTATTTTAAATATTGTTAATTTTCAAACATTGATTGCAACGAAAGCTTCTCAAATCAAATCTGTTGTTGGAAGTGATCCGGTATTGGAATTTGGTTCAAGAAGAGCGCAAGAAATGGATGCGGCGATTTGGGGAACTAGAGCGGCTTATATCGGCGGTTGTGATGCCACAAGCAACGTTCGTGCGGCTAAAATATTTAATATCCCAGCAAGCGGAACACATGCGCACTCATTGGTACAAGTATATCGGAATGACTACGATGCGTTTAAAGCTTACGCAATGACGCATAAAGACTGTGTATTCTTAATAGACACGTATGATACGTTGAAATCCGGTGTACCGACGGCTATTAAAGTAGCGAAAGAAATGGGCGACAAAATCAATTTTTTAGGCGTTCGCTTAGATAGTGGTGATATGGCCTATATTTCAAAAAAAGTTCGCCAACAATTAGATGAAGCTGGATTTCCCGAAGCTAAAATTTACGCATCTAATGATTTAGATGAAAAAACAATTTTAAACTTACGAATGCAAGGAGCTAAAATAGACGTTTGGGGTGTCGGAACAAAATTGATTACGGCATATGACCAACCAGCGTTAGGTGCAGTATATAAATTAGTTTCCATTGAAGACGAAAATGGCAAAATGGTAGATACCATGAAAATCTCCAGCAACGCTGAAAAAGTATCTACGCCTGGGAAAAAACAGGTATGGCGGATCACTGGAAACGATGACGGAAAATCTGAAGGAGATTATATTACGTTATGGGAAGAAAAACCGGATGAAGCAAAAGAATTGTTTATGTTCCATCCGGTGCATACCTATATCAACAAAACGGTTACAAACTTTACAGCCCGTCCTTTATTAAAAGAAATCATTGCTGAAGGGGAACTGGTTTATTCTTTGCCGACTCTTGGAGAAATCAAAGAATATGCGATTGCCAGTTTGAATTCATTATGGGAAGAATACAAGCGCAGCTTAAACCCTGAGGCTTATCCTGTTGACTTGTCGCAAACTGCTTGGGATCATAAGATGAATTCCATTGCAGCCATACGTAAAAGTATCAATCAACAAATTCAATAAACCTGTTTAACGGATCCTAAAAAAAAGAACCTCTAAAGGGTTCTTTTTTTTATAGATAAATTGAAATTAGCATGAAATATAGAGGGTAGGGCGTTCCGACCTCTTTTAAGGACCATAAGTCACTTAACATTCAATCGTTAAGGTAGGCAAATCGCTTTTACGTGCCCTAAGTGTAATACATGCTATTACTTAAGGCACGTAAATTTTTTTGAATACGATAACGAGTGTAAAAATCCTATCTATTTCCGATTAAATCAATAAGATCTTGCTATTAACAAAAAAATGTCCTCATTTTCCTATTTTACTCAAGAGAAAGGGAGCATTTTTTTTGTAGATAAATTGAAAAAATAGAGCCGTTGCATGAATTATGCTATACTAAAATAATAGAAAATAGATGAAATGAGGGCGGAATAAATGACAAAATTACAAAATCAAATCATTAAAGAAATGCACGTAGCTCCGGAAATCAATGTACAGTTAGAAATACGAAAAAGTATTGATTTTCTAAAAACGTACTTGCGTAAAAATCCGTTTTTAAAAACCTTAGTATTAGGAATCAGCGGAGGGCAAGATTCAACACTTGGAGGAAAATTAAGCCAAATGGCTATGGCTGAAATGCGCAAAGAAACAGGAGATTCTGATTACCGCTTTATTGCGATCCGCTTGCCTTACGGTGAACAAGCTGATGAGCAAGATGCAATTGATGCAGTAGCGTTTATTGGAGCAGATGAAAGCATACGAGTTAATATCAAACCAGCAGTCGATGCAACGGTTCAAACCTTAAAAGAAACCGGTGTAGAGGTAAGCGATTTCGTTAAGGGGAATATCAAAGCTCGCCAACGGATGATTGTTCAATATGCTGTTGCTGGGATGCGTCAAGGTGCAGTAATTGGAACGGATCATGCTGCTGAAGCAGTAACCGGTTTTTATACTAAATTTGGCGATGGTGCTTCAGATCTTACACCGTTGACTCGATTGAATAAACGACAAGGAAGAGCATTGCTGCAAGCATTGGGAGCCCCAGAACATTTGTATTTGAAAATCCCGACAGCTGATTTAGAAGAAAATAAACCGGGAATAGCAGATGAAGTAGCTTTAGGTGTTACCTATGAAGACATTGACAACTACCTTGAAGGAAAAGAAGTAGATCCGACAGTTGCAGCACAAATAGAAACATGGTATTTGAAAACTCAGCACAAGCGTCATTTGCCTATTTCTCTCTTTGATGATTTTTGGAAATAAAGAAAGGTAACAGCTATTCCGCTAAATAATTCAAACTGGAATAGCTTGTTTTTTTAGATAGGAAGAAAGGGAGAAAACCGTGAAAATAGAACAAATCTCAATTGTTGTTCCTTGTTTTAATGAAGAACTGGCTTTGCCTTTTTTCTATGCAGCTTTAGAGGAGACCCGCAAAAACCTTAAACAGGCAGACATTGAGTATATTTTTATAGATGATGGTTCAAAAGATCAGACATTAAATACTCTTAAAAAATTTGCAGCACAAGATACAAAACGAGTTCATTACTTATCCTTTTCCAGAAATTTCGGAAAAGAAGCGGCTTTAATAGCTGGATTGCAGTATGCTACAGGTGATTATATTGCAGTAATGGATGCCGATCTGCAAGATCCGCCTGAATTGTTGCCGGAAATGCTGGAGTTATTGCGGACGAAGGAATATGACTGTATTGGTACCCGGCGCATAACGCGCAATGGGGAACCTCCTATTCGTTCTTTTTTTGCGAATTGCTTTTATCGATTGATGAATCGCATTTCTGATACAGAATTTGTGGATGGCGCTAGAGATTATCGCTTAATGACCAGAAGAATGGTAGAAGCCGTTCTTTCGCTTGGTGAAGTAAATCGTTTTTCAAAAGGCATTTTTAGCTGGGTAGGATTTGAAACCTATTATTTGCCTTATGAAAATAAAGAACGGGTAGCTGGAAAAACGTCTTGGTCTTTTTGGGGATTATTCAATTATTCTTTAGAAGCCATCATTAATTTTTCTGAATTTCCTTTAACTTTTGCTTCATTTATTGGGTTGTTTTCCTTTCTGGCAGCGATGTTTTTCTTGCTGTTTATTGTTGTTCGAGCTTTGATCTTTGGAGACCCGACAGCAGGGTGGCCTTCATTAGTAACGATCATGCTTGCGGTTGGTGGTCTTCAGTTATTTTGTTTAGGGATTGTAGGAAAGTATTTAGGAAAAACGTATTTAGAAACGAAAAGACGACCATTATATATTTTAAAAGAAACAGATCAAACTGAAAAAGAAAAAAAGCAGTAGCGAAGTATGCAGATTTTTTGCAGTAAAGAAGGGATGAAAAAATGGAAAGAAATTCCCGTAGGCCACTGAAACCAAAAGAGAACAGCTCAGTTTCCCGCGGATCATTTAATCAGGTAGTAAAAGAAATAGGCATTACGTTGGCCGTTGGAATGTTGGGAGCTGTTTTTTCAAATTTTTTGTTACAAGTTTTTCAAAACCAATTTAGTTTTGAACTGGCTTGGTTGTTTATGGTTCATTGGCATACAGAATTATTTTTACTAGGAACCAGTGTCTTATTCGTTCTTTATCTCTGGTTTTCAGCGCTCATCGGCAGTCGGCGAGTCGGGATGATTCTCTTATTTTTGTTGTCTATTTCATTAGGCATTGCAACTCAACAAAAGATGCTGCTGCGTGAAGAACCGATGTACCCATCTGATTTTTCTATGTTGACCAATTTGCCTTTTTTACTTCAAATGGTAAACGGCAAAACAGTGTTGTCTATCCTATTCTTATTCATAATCAGCTTAGCTGTCATTTATTGGCTAATTAAACAGTCTCGTAAACGAGTAAAACAAAAAGACTCGCACCATAAGTCCATTTACAGAATAATTAGAATAGGAGTATGGCTATTATCCAGTGGTTTGCTGGCCTATGTTTATGGATTTAACGATTCTGGAAATTTAGTTAAAGCAGCTTATAACGATTATGCTTACTGGATTCCTTACAGCCAAGAAATGAACTACTACAATAATGGTTTTGTTGGCGGCTTTTTATACAATTTAAATGTTACGCCAATGGAGCAGCCAGCCGATTATTCGAAAAAAAGAATAGAACAACTCGTTACCAAATACCAAAAACAAGCAGAGCAGATCAATCAAACAAGAACGAGCAAGTTGGATGACGTAAATATTGTCTATGTTATGAACGAAAGTTTTTCAGATCCTACTCAATTAAACGGTGTTGACGTATCTGATGATCCCTTGCCTCAAATCAGACAGCTGATGAGCCAAGAGACAAGTGGGGAAATGTTGTCCCAAGGGTATGGCGGCGGAACGGCAAATATAGAATTTGAAGCCTTAACAGGTTTGTCAATGGAACCTTTTGCGCCTAATTTAAGTACCCCTTATACTCAGATGGCGACTCGTATGAAAGAATTGCCGTCACTCGTAACGTATTTAAAAGAAACAGGACATCAGACTACTGCTATTCATCCATATAACACTTCAATGTACAAACGCAAACAAGTCTACAGTGAGATGGGATTTGATACATTTTTATACGATCAAACGATGACGTATCATCAGACAATTGAAAATAATTCCTATATTTCTGATCGATCGGCTTACCAAGAAGTGATCAAACAGTTAAACCAAACAAAAGAAGCAGATTTTATTCATTTAGTGACCATGCAAAATCATATGCCGTATGGCCAAAATTATCCTTCTACAACGTTTTCTGCACAAGGAACAGCCGATAATAATGAAGCAGCTCATTACTATCAAGGGATAGCTTATAGCGATACTGCATTAGCAGATTTTTTGAAAGATCTGAAAAAGTTTGATCAAGAAACAATCGTTGTCTTTTGGGGCGATCACTTGCCCGGTTTTTATGGCGAAGAAGTTTTAGGCGCCAACAGTGAATTAACGATGCACCAGACGCCTTTGCTGATCGCTTCTTCCAGAAAGACCGAAAAAGAAGCACTTGGAACCATCAGCCCTATTTATTTTATGAACCATGTGTTAAAAGTAGCGAACGCTCCAGTTTCGCCTTATCATGCACTGTTGATGGCTTTAGAACAAACATTGCCAGCTTTTGAAAAAGGGATTTATTTGGAAGACAACGATCAAGAGCCAAAACAAGAACGTCTTGACTTGTCTGCGAAAACGCAGCAAATTTTAGCAGAATATGATTTGCTGCAATACGATGTTATGATCGGGAAAAACTACAGCAAAGAGCAAAATTTTTTCTCAAACTGAAGGAATGATATTCTGCTGTCAAGCGAAAGTAAAAATGTCCCAAAACCAAGAGTCACATTAATGCAAGCTTTTACTTCGCAAAAGCTTGCATTAATGTGACTGAATTTGTTAAAATTAGCCTTAAGCTGTTTGTTCAGCTTCGTACTCTTCGAGTGTTTTTCCGACACTGCGAAGATATCTTTTGAAAGATTCTAGTTTCCACGGGTGAGATTGTGGGGGAATATACTGGCGTCTTTCTTTTTTTTGCTCTGGAATCGGATCAAACTCTTTTGAGTAATAGTCATGCTCTTTCAGGCTCCTTGTTGTGTATATTTTTTCAGCTATATTTACATAGATATCTCCATTAAACGCTTCGATAATTAGCACCTTTGATTTTCGTGTGAAGTATTTATCTTCACTACCTTCCGTAGGCAGGTAGTAGTTATTTTGATAACGAATATGATGCCCACTATCCACTTTTCTATTCGCTACTCGTGCTAATAACAAATTGATTTCAGATTTAGTTGGTGCCTTTTCATAAATGGATTCCTTCGTTTTATGACCAAACTTCTTATTGAAAGTTCTAACCCATTTCGTTAAAAAATGATTGGCTTCCTCAATAGATTGTATTCCAGCTAATTCTAAATCTACAGGAAGTCGCGATTGAACAGTCCCGTTTAAGCGCTCTACACGTCCTTTAGCTTGTGGAATAGATGAAGTTCTAATCTCAATACCGAGTTGATGACAGGCAAACCCGAACTGGGTAAATGTATCTTCTTCAACCGCTCTCATGGCTTTTGATGTGTATTCAAAAACCGTTCGTTTATCTGTCAAAAAAGCTAAGGGAATGCCTTGTTTCGTTAGAATCTGATTGAGCACATGATAATAACCCTTGAGTGTTTCTTGCGTATCGAAATAAGCCCCAACGATATTACCAGAAGCGTCATCAATAGCTAAATGAAGATGTGTCACCTCTTTACCAAACCAGTTATAGGAACTGGCATCCATTTGAATAAGCTCCCCCTGATATTTCTTTCTAGGACGGCTGGGATGGCTTTTTTCGGGTAACTCCATTTGATCTTCGGCTCTTGGAACCAATGGGTTCTCAGCCTTTTTTTCTCCTTTCATCGATTTAGCTTTGATTCGAGCTTTTATTTTCTTACGCGTTTTTCTTTGGGTTTTAGGTGATAAAATATTCGCTTGATATAAAATACGACGAATAGTCGTATCGGTGTAACAGATGTCATAATCCTCCTTCAGAATTTCAGTAAAATGCTTCACATTAGGCTGTATCTTAAAACTTTGATAGAGCTCGACCACTTGTTTTTTTGTTTCCTTTGGCACAGCGTGCTTAGCCGTTTTTCCTCTGTTACCGTGTGAAAAAATAGCTTTTCCTCCTTTTTGATAGTCTTGAATCAATCTGTTGACTTGCCTCGTCGAGAGCCCAAGTTCAACACAAGCTCTCTTTTTTTCCTTTCTTTTTTCTGCCACAGCTTTTATTACTTTATATTTTTTATCTTCATTCATCGTTAGCATGATCCTTTTCATGAGTTTATTTTATCATTTTGGGACATTTTATGCTTCGACCTACTTAGGACAGTTAGTGTCAAGATATTCTCGGTAAAATTACAAAAAAGATGAAATCACTTTTTATCTCTAACAATTATAGCGTTTGTCGCTGTTTTGTTCGATTTTTATTTGTTGTTTTCTCGCAAATCCTTGACAAGGGGGCCCATTTCCCTTGAACCCTATTACCTATTCCTTTTAAAAAATTTAAACACGTCTCTGCCATCAGTCTACCAAGGGAAAACCCCTTATCAAGAACCGAGTCGTATCGTGCACAGCACGATCTCCACTCTTTTGCTGGTTAATAGTTAAAAATAGCACTCAAGTTTCCCGTGCTGCTGGAACGACTTACATGAGGAATCGATCCATGACGGACACCCTCATGAGTTTGGTGGGGTACTTTTTTATGGGCTGCCTTAAGGGCAGCTTTATAAGACGCACTGGCTTGTTTCTTATACTCCGGCTGCTGTTCAATGATGGCTCGATCTAAAGTTCCGTTTTTTAAACCCTCGATCACATAAACGACATGGGTCAGTCCTTTTTTAGACCAATACTTTCCTTGGCCTTTTACACGATAGCTATAAGGACGGTGGTTGCTCTCACAAGTTCCAATACCGTGAGCTGCTTCTCCCAGCCCTCGTTTATAAATGGGCGTCAAATACTCCCAGTTTCTTGAAAGGTAGCCTCTTAATCGTCTGATTTGCTCTTCTAGTTGGGCTGCTTGTTCGTCTCCGATGATACTCTCAGCTGTATCTAAAACAGCTGAGACTGCTTCCCGCTCGTGATCTTGGATGGCTTTTTTTAGAGGAGATTGTAACTCAGGAACGAAGTTCAGTCGTTGTTTGATCTTTTGATTCACATGATACGTATCTCGTACATGTTCATGACGCAAGCAGCCTTGAACGACCGCATTAAATTTATCGAATTCATATCCAGAACCTCCATCACTGTTTGAAATGACAAGCGTATTCGTTAAGTCATAGTTGAGATAAAGGTAGTTTTGCACGAGACTCCAAGCCACTTCAGTACTGTCTGTGGAAGAGAAGTAATGCGTTCCTGTTAAACGAGTTCGTTTGCCGTTTTTTTCGACTCCTTCGGCAATTTGGATCCGATGGATCTCTCCACGTTTCTTTTTGATTTCTTTATACATCAGCCCATCGCCTTCTATGTACAGGAAAGGAACGTTCTTTTTCTCTTTCGGCTCAGTCAGTTTAGTGACGTCTAAAAGATGATTTTCTGTGTAATTCTGTTGAAACTCTCCCACTGTATCCAAGACGGCTTTGACTTTTGTATGGCTGATCGTAAAAGGCGTTAATAAGGCCGTTGCTTGTGCTGTTTTTCTTAATACTGTGCCGGAGGCGATCTCCGCAATGTTCCGTAAAAGAAGAGGAGAGAAGGTTTCTCTTGAAATAAAGCCCATTTCTTTATCTAATGGATAAAGTGCTTTTTCCATTTCTTTTTTCATTCTTCTTCGCTTGAATGTAACTTTTCCAAAAAGAAACTGAATCGTACGAAGATCTCTTTTCTCGATTCTATAGCCTTGTTTCTTATATTCTTCTGCTAATCCATCATCGATATACTCTAAAATAAGCTGCATAATGTCGCTGATTTTATTTGAAAAATAAACTTGTAATTTTCTTTCTGCATCGATTCCATCATTGGAACCCTTTATTATTTCGATAATTTCTGTTAAACTAATTTCCATGGAAAGTCATCCTCTACGATTATATTTAGGCGTACGAACCTATAATTGTATTGTAATGACTTTCCTCTTTTTTTGTCAATTTCATAAAAAACAAGAATTGTTCGGCTTTGAATGTTTTAAATTCTCTACCACCAAAAATTTTACACTAAGCTTAGGACATTATCACGTTCGAATGATACTCAAACTGAAGGAATGATATTCTGCTTGACTTATGGTCTAGACCATTTATAATAAAAAGTGATTAAATAAAGGAGGGCTTACATGGGAACAACTGTATGGATAAATGCAACTCTTTATACGGGAACAGAAAAGATTGAAAAGGGTTTTGTCCGTTGCGCAAAAACTATTTTGGACATTGGTGAAATGGCTGATTTTAAAGAAGCTGAAGGGGATACGATAATAGATGCAGCAGGAAAAATAATTGTCCCTGGATTTATTGATGTGCACAGTCACGGCGGTTATGGCTGGGACAGTATGGACGGGAACCCAGAAGAAATCGATCAAATGGTACACAAAATGCAGCAAGAAGGCATCACTTCCTATTTTGCGACTACAATGACTCAGTCGTATCAAAATATTGAAAAAGCAATGGTAGCTATTAAAGAAGCAGCTGAACGCAATCCGGTCATCCAAGGAATCCATCTTGAAGGCCCATTTGTTTCGGTTGATTTTAAAGGAGCACAACCAGAAGAGTACATTAAAATTCCAGACGCCGCAATGATGCGTAAATGGAATGACTTAAGCGGTGGTTTGATTCGCTTAGTCACCTATGCTCCAGAGACGAGTGATGCAACTGAGTTCGAAAAATATTGTGTGGATCACAACATTGTCCTTTCAGTGGGGCACAGCAATGCAACACGCGCCCAATTGATGGATTCAAAAGCTTCTCATGTTACTCATTTGTATAACGCTCAAAGAGGATTGCACCATCGCGAGCCAGGTGTGACAGGACATGCCTTTTTAGAAAAACTATATTCTGAAATGATTGTCGACGGTTACCATATTGCTCCGGATATGGTAAACATTGCTTATCAAATCCTAGGTCCAGATCATATTGAGTTGATTACAGATTCGATGCGGGCTAAGGGTATGCCAGATGGAGAGAGTGAGCTTGGCGGACAAAAAGTTTTCGTAAAAGACAAACAAGCCCGGTTGGCAGATGGCACATTAGCCGGCAGTGTATTGCAATTCAAAGATGCTTTTAAAAATATGATGGCCTTTACAGGCTGCAGAATTGAAGATGCAGTCAAAATGAGTTCAGTCAACCAAGCAAAAGAATTTGGCTTAACCCAAAAAGGAACGTTAGAAGTCGGAAAAGATGCAGATATGGTAGTGTTTGATCAAGATCTAAATCTTGAACAAACCATTAGTTTTGGTGAACTGGTTTTAAAAAATTAAGAAGTGAAGGATGGGAAAAGAATGGAAACGATTATTGTAAAAGATAACATCGAAGGCGGAAAAAAAGCATTTGAATTGATCAAAGAAGGTATGAAACAAGACGCTAAAGTATTGGGCTTGGCAACCGGCAGTACACCTGTGACTTTATATAAAGAAATGGTAGCCAGTGACCTTGACTTTACCGATATGACTTCTATCAACTTAGACGAATATTTTGGCTTGTCGCCAGAAAATCCTCAAAGTTACCATTACTTTATGCAAGAACAACTTTTTTCACATAAACCATTTAAAGAAACTTACGTGCCAGACGGATTAGCAGATGAAAACAGTGAACCTGCCCGTTACAACCAAATTATTGCAGAACATCCGATCGATATTCAAATTTTGGGAATTGGAACGAATGCTCATATTGGATTCAATGAACCAGGAACTTCATTTGATTCAACCACACGAAAGGTAGCTTTAACAGATTCAACCATCGAATCGAATAAACGTAATTTTGATACAGTTGAAGAAGTACCTCGTTTTGCTTACTCAATGGGAATCAAAAATATTCTCTCTGCTAAAAAAATTATTTTAATGGCATTTGGTGAAGAAAAAGCTGAAGCTATTAAACATACAATTGAAGGTCCTGTTACAACAGAAGTACCGGCTAGTGTTTTGCAACAACACCCAAATGTAGTTATTATTGTAGATGAAGCAGCTGCTAAATTAATCCAACACTAGGAGGGGGAAGATGGGGAAGGAAACACCAATTTACATTCAAATTCATAACCAAATGCGTAAAGACATAGAAGAAGGTGTTTGGAAAGTTGGCGAACGCATTCCTTCTGAAAGAGACCTCGCTCTCCAGTTTAAGGTTAGCCGGATGACGTTAAGACAAGCCGTTCAAACTTTAGTGGATGAAGGAATCTTGGAACGAAAAGTAGGATCCGGGACATATGTATCAAGTAAGAAGGTGCAGGAAAGTATGGTGGGGATTGCGAGTTTTACTGACATCATGCTGTCTCAAGGGAAAAAACCTACTAGCAAAACGATTTCGTATCATGTGAAGTCGGCAAGTGTAAGCGAAGCCGAGAACTTAAAGTTGACTGAAGAAACGCTTGTTTTAAGAATGGAACGGATTCGGTATGCAGATGATCTTCCAATCTGTTTTGAAGTAGCCACTATCCCGTTCAATTTAGTAGAACATTTAAGTAAATTAGAAATTACGCGCTCTCTGTATAAGGCTTTAGAAAATGAAAAAGGATTGCGTGTTGGTCATGCAGAACAGACCGTTTCAGCTATGCTGGCTTCGGAAAGAATTGCTGAATATTTAGAAATCAAACGGGGAGAAGCCATATTACGGTTGAAACAAATCAGTTATTCAACAGAAGGTCTGCCCTTTGAATATGTCCGTTCTCAATATGTCGGCGAACGGTTTGAATTTTATCTTGAAAAAAACAAATAAACCTTTTTTCATAGAAAAAACAGTTCAGCGATAAGAAAATGTTCTTATCGCTGAACTGTTTTTAATTAGGGTTTATTCTGAAAGAACAGCTGAACTTGAAGAAAATCCTGAAAATTCACTAGAATCTGTTTGATCCAGATTTAAATGCTGTCTAAGGTTTTGTTGCAGCTCAACTAATTTTTCTTCGTCTGGTTTCCAGAGGAAGACATCTTGTCCATAACTTGGAAAGTATTCATACTCTTCTACGCCTTCTAATTGCAAGGTTTCAATGTGTTGGGCAGCATTGGTGTAGTTGGTTGCGATAGCCCATAAGTCACGTCCTTTGAAATTGGTTTTGATATTAGGGCCAACAGCATTAAAAATTTTACTAAAATTAGTCAAACTTTTAATTGAAATAGTCTCATTAATAATTTCAGTGACTACTTCTCGTTGACGTTTTTGTCTGCCCCAATCGCCTTCCGGATCATCATAACGCATCCGTGCATAACCTAAAGCTTGATCTCCATTCAATTTTTGAATGCCTTTGTCGATGTGGATCTCGCCTTCTTTATCATCGATATCTTGGACATCAAATTCTAAGGGAGAATCAACTGTTACGCCTCCAAGTGCATCAACAAGTGTAACTAAACCTTGCATATTGATTTGAGCATAATAGTGAATAGGAATCTGCAACAGACTTTCAACTGTTTCGACTGTCATTGGTATTCCGCCATAAGCATAACTTGCATTGATTTTATCAACTTCGCCATTAGGCAACGTTACGCGAGTATCGCGGGGAATAGAAAGCAGCCGTACATCTTCTGTTTCCGGATTGATTGTAGCAACCATAATGGAATCAGCGCGACCGATGTCTCCCGGTCGTTTGTCAACTCCTAATAATAAAACAGAAAAAGGATCTTTATTAGATAAAACAATTTTTTCATCAGCATTCATAGCAGTTTCTGGCAAATCATTTCCTTGGATCGTATCCAAAAAGTCGCCAGTAGATAAGGCTAAGTAAGTAACATAGACTGCTCCAGCTAAGATGAGGACAGCAAGTGCAATCAGAAAAGTATAAGTTCGTTTCTTTTTTTTCTTTTCTTTCATTCGATTTAAACGCATCATTTTACTCCTATATCTTCATAGTTTCTTATAAGTGTAGTTGATTCCTTAACAGAATGCAATTGTAATATTGGAATTAAGTTTGTATAATTAGGTTAAAATAGGAATTAAAGGTGGTACTTTTGAATGTATGATATGTTTTTAGTTATCGTTACTTGTGTAGTAACTGCCATTTTGTCCTTGATACTAACACCTTTGATTCGCAAATTAGCTATAAAAATAGGTGCTGTTGATATGCCGGGCGAAAGACGAATCAACCTAAAAGAGGTTCCGACGATGGGTGGTTTAGCTATTTATTTGTCTTTCTTCTTTGCTTTGTTTGTCTTACTGCCGATCCCGCTTTGGCAAATAGTACCGACATTTTTGGGGGCAACGATCGTTTTGGTGACCGGTATCGTGGATGATTTGATCGAATTGACACCTAGAATGAAGATGTTGGGTATCACCATTGCAGCACTGGTTATCTATTTTGCTGCCGATATTCGAATAGATATTGTTACTTTGCCCATCATCGGCTCATTTTCAATTGGTTTTTTGAGTCTACCTTTTACGATAATTTGGATTTTGGCCATTACCAATGCTGTTAACTTAGTCGATGGATTGGATGGTTTAGCAACAGGGGTTTCGATTATTGCATTGTCAACAATGGGCGTTATCGGCTACTTCTTTTTAACTGTTGAAAATGCAGTTGTTTCTATTATGATCTTCGTATTGGTTGGAGCATTAGCCGGATTTTTGCCGTATAATTTTTTCCCTGCCCGGATCTTTCTTGGAGATACAGGTGCTTTGTTTTTAGGGTTTATGATTGCGGTCATGTCATTGCAAGGATTAAAAAACGCTACATTGATCTCATTGATCATCCCAGTTGTGATTTTAGGAATCCCAATTACAGACACGATCTATGCGATGTTAAGACGTTATCTAAATAAAAAACCCATATCAAGCGCAGATAAGATGCATTTGCACCATCAATTAATGGCGTTAGGATTGACTCACCGGCAAACTGTGCTGGCCATTTACTGCCTTGCCGCTATCTTTTCAGTGATCGCTTTAATGTACCCCATCTCTACTTTGTGGGGATCCGTTCTTTTGACGATCGGATTGATTTTTGGATTAGAGTTGTTTGTGGAATCTATTGGATTAGTTGGACACAACAGCAAGCCGTTGTTAAATCGTTTAAGAAAATTTGCAAAAAATCTAAATAAAAAAGAATAAAAAACCACTAAATTCTCAATAGAGAGGGAATTTAGTGGTTTTTTTATCAGTATCAATAATCTCCATAATAATTGGATAAGCCATTTGTTTGAAATTCGTAATCTGATGTATCCCGTTCGTCAGCTATATCCAAGCCCAACGCCACTCGCAAACGATGACTGATAAAATCAACACTGTCCGGGTAAAGCTCGACCATACTGGCGTCGTCTAACATAAAGTCCGTCCAGTCGAATACATAACTTTCAAATTCGTATTTTCCATCTAAGCCGGTTTGAGCGATGCCTAGCATATCATCAAAACGCAAATCAGTTCTCATGTTTTTACCAACAGCCGTAATGGCATTAGAATATTTTGAAATAGAGCCAACAGATAGAGCCTTGTCGACAATTGCTTGAATAAGCAATTGTTGTCTTTCACCACGTTTGACATCATTATCGATTTTCCGAGTTCTGGCCAAAGCTAATGCTTGCTCACCGTTTAATGTTTGCAATCCTTTTTCAAGATGGATTTGATCTAAGATGCCAGCAGCATTTTGTTCAGAAAAAGTAATCGGTACATCGACTTCAATTCCGCCTAAAGCGTCAATAATTTCTAAAAATGCATCAAAATTAAAGGTAACATAATAATGAATAGGAACATTTAACAGGTGCTCAACAGATTCAATCGTAGCCTGTTCTTCTCCTTTGACATAAGCTGCATTGATTTTATCTTTATTGTAGACCGTATCTTGGTAAACAATATCTGTATATGTATCTCGCGGGATACTGATCATATTGACTTTGTGTTTAGTTGGGTCAATGGTGAGATAAATTAACGAATCTGTCCGTGCACTACCCAGTTCTCGGCTGTCATTGTCATCTATCCCCATAATCAAAATGGAAGTTGTTTCGGTTAACGGATTAACTTCTATTTCTTTTTTTCGATCAAGCGTATGGTAAGATGAATCAACAGCATTTTGAGCAGTAGCGTATAGTTTAGCGAAATAAACAGCTCCTGCTAAAATAATCAGCATAATAGGCAATAAAAAGCAGAATAGTAGAATCGTTTTTTTCTTTTTTTGTTTAGGCTGCCGCATAGGTGCAGTAGATTGCGTAGTCTTCTTTTGTCTTCTCAAAATCATTCTCCTCTGTTTAGAGCACTGTACTAAAAATAGTCTTAATCATTTTATCACAATAAAAAAAATTGTGGAAGTTTCTTCAAAAAAATAACAGTTTCTTAAACTTTATAATGGAGAGCCTGAGAAATACCCCTATACAAAAACGTTAAAGTACCAAAAATTTAACCGGATCTTCTTTAGTAATAGGTTCTTTTTTACTGAGCAGGGGTTCTTTTTAAGTCGTGGTAGCTTTTTTCGCCTTTGGAAAAAGCTACTTGTCCATTTGTCCAATCGATTACTTCTTTTTGAAAGACGTTGATTTCAGCTTCATCTACAAAACAAACAAAAGTAACTTGGTCTGTATAAAGTATTTCTTTGATCCGATAAGCAGATTCTCTTAAATCATTTTCTAATTTGCCAGAAGCAGGATACTGAACCGTCGCTTTCATTTCGGTTTGTAGCTTTCGTTCTACTACGCCCATTTCTTCAAGAGCCGTACTGACTGCTTTTCCATAAGCTCGGATAAGGCCGCCTGCACCTAGTTTTGTTCCGCCAAAATAACGTGTGACAACAGCCACAACATTTTTCAATTCTTGTTTCTTTAAAACTTCCAACATTGGAACCCCAGCCGTTCCGCTAGGCTCACCATCGTCGTAAGCACGTTGGATTTCATTATGGTCTCCAATTAAATAAGCAACACAATTATGATTAGCTTTCACATGTTCTTTTTTTAGGGTTTGGATATAATCTTGAGCTTCGGCTTCCGTTGCAACGCGTTTTAAATGACAAATAAAACGTGATTTTTTTATTTCAATTTCAACTATCCCATCTTTTTCAATAGTATAATAGCTTTTCAGCAACCTAAACACTCCTTTTTCTAAATAAACGACTTATGAACGTCTTCTTCTCCAGTTTACCTTGAGAAATAGAAATGAACAAGCGAAGAGAGAAAGTGGCGATCAACTTTAATAGACGACTAAGCTAGTCATTGAAACCAGTTATTGTGAACAAACTCTTAAGAAAACAAACTTCTTCTTTTTTGGTACACAAGATGTGGTATAATCTTTATTTGAACGTTGAAGACAAAAAGAAAAAGGCGCGTGGTGTAAAATTGAAAATTGCAATAGTTACCGATAGTACAGCTTATTTAACTAAAGAGCAGTATGAACAAAATTCAATTTATAAATTGCCACTTTCTGTTGTAATAGATAATACTGTTTATTTAGAAGAAGTGGATATCCAAAGTAAAGAATTTTTTAAAAAAGTAAAAACAATGGAATCTTTACCGACCAGTTCGCAACCCACAACTGGGCAAATTATTACCTTATTCACTGAACTTGCTGAAGAATATGATGCCATTATTAGTATCCACTTGTCTAGTGGAATCAGCGGAACTTATCAAAACGTAGTAAGTGTAGCCAACATGATGGAAAACATTGCTATTTATCCCTTTGATTCGGAAATCAGCTGTTCTGCTCAAGGTTATTACGTTTTAGAAGCTGCTCGCATGGCAAAAGCTGGAGCAAGTGTTGAAGAAATTTTCCAAGCGTTTGCAGAAATGCAAGAAACCATGAAAGCTTATTTTTTAGTGGATGATTTGAATCATCTAGTACGCGGCGGACGCTTGTCAAACGGAGCAGCCATGATTGGGTCATTACTAAAAATAAAGCCGATTTTGTATTTTGAAAACAAACAAATCGTCGTATTTGAAAAAATACGGACATCGAAAAAAGCTTTAAAACGGATTGAGAATTTGCTGGCCGATGACCTTACAATCGGCTATCCCATCGTTTCAACGATTATTCATTGCAACGCGGAAGACCATGCTAAGGCTTGGAAAGAACAGTTGGAAACAGCTTTTCCGGATGTTCGCTTTGAATTAAGCCATTTCGGCCCGGTAATCGGCACTCATTTGGGCGAAGGAGCATTAGGCATGACGTGGGTAGCAGACCGAACAAAATAGGAACTAAAAAAAGCAGAGTAGTTTAACTACTTTGTTTTTTTTTGCGTACTTTTACTTTGAGAGCAGAAAGGTGGGAGGTTTGGTGTCGATATTAAGCGGACGAGAAGTACTTTTAGAGGAAATAAACGAGCCGTTAGAAGGATTGGGATCGATCAGTCAAGTATCAGGTTTTTTCGAGTTAAATGGTCAGCTCACCTGTAGAAGATGCGGCACGAGCGAGCGAAGTAAAAGACAAGCCGCTCCTTGTTCCTGCGGGCCAGACTGTTATTATTGTACAAATTGCTTACAGATGGGAAAAATCAAACGCTGCAGTATTTTGTATACTGAAAAAGAACAAAACCAGTTTTTGCCATTAGAAGAACCAATTCTTACTTGGAATGGAACGTTATCACGACAACAGCAAGAAGCATCAAAAGAACTTGTTGCTACGATCGAAAAGGACGGAAAAAGACTGGTCTGGGCAACTACGGGAGCGGGAAAGACAGAAATGATTTTTAAAGGAATTGAAGTGGCGTTACGGTCTAAAAAAAGAATTTGTATTGCTTCTCCGCGAGTCGATGTTTGTCTGGAATTGGCTCCCAGATTAACAAGTGCTTTTCAAAAAGTCCCTCAGGTTCTTCTCTATGGCGGCACAGAAGAGTCTTATCGCTATACACAGTTAGTTCTGGCTACAACGCATCAATTGATGCGGTTTAAACAAGCTTTTGATGTATTGATCATAGATGAAATAGATGCTTTTCCTTTTCACATAGACGAGACGCTTCAGTTTGCCGCTCAAAAAGCTAAAAAAGACAATGGCTCCCTCATTTATTTATCAGCAACCCCTGACAAAAAAATGCAGCGCGAAATCAAGCAAGGCACCTTAGCAGCTTCTATTTTACCAGCTCGCTATCATGGTTTTCCTTTACCGGTTCCTCATTTGATTTGGAATGGCAACTGGCAGAAAAGAATCAGGCAGAAAAAAACAACAGGAAAGTTTTTTTATTGCATCCAGCAATTGATTGCAAAAAAACGGCGTTTCCTTATTTTCCTGCCCAATATTGCCTTGATGCAGAAATTAGCTGAACAATTAAGAGAACTTTATCCGGATAAGCAGTTTGCAACTGTGTATGCTGAGGATCCTGAGCGCAAAGAAAAAGTATTGGCGATGCGCCACGAAAATTATGACTGGTTGCTGACAACGTCGATTCTTGAACGCGGAGTGACCTTTAAAGATATTGATGTGTTAGTTTTAGGAGCGGAAGATCCTACTTTTACAGAAGCTGCTTTAGTTCAAATTGCTGGGCGCGCGGGGAGACATCGTGATTTTCCGACCGGTACAGTCTTATTTTTTTATTATGGACAGACAAAAGCGATCAAAAGAGCAGTGAAACAAATCAAGCAGATGAACCGTTTAGCCTTTGAAAGAGGGTTGGTAGAGAAATGCTGACCTGTATGTGGTGCGGAAAAAAGGAAACCGAAAAACTACTATTAAGGGAAATAGTGAGACTAAAGAAATTGAAAACAACAACGCTATGCCGAACCTGTAAACAAAAATTAAACCATTTAGCTGGCTCGACTGTGTGTCCAGGCTGCTGCCGGGAATGGGAAGAGATTGGAAATTTTTGTTCCGATTGCCTAAAATGGCAACTGATATATCCAAATTATACTTTTAAAAATACTGCTCTCTACCAATATAATTCGTTTTTAAAAGAATGGATCGAAGCATTTAAATATAAAGGGGATTATCGATTAGCAAAAGTGTTTGCTCCAGAAGTAAACGCGTATTTTTATTCTTATCCTCAAAAAGGCAAATTATACATTCCTATCCCAGTCAGTAAAAAAAGCATGGAGTTGCGTGGGTTTAACCAAGTAGAAGCTGTCTTGCAAGCAGGTGGTGTAACGTATGCACCGCTTTTAAAGCATATTGGCAGAGGAGAAAAACAGTCAAGCAAAGACCGCAAAGGGCGGATGATGAGCAAACAACCTTTTGAACTGGCTCCACGAGATGCAGAACGAATCAGAAACAAAAAAATTATTCTGATAGATGATGTGTACACAACGGGACGCACGTTGTTTCACGCAGCAGAGTTGATGCTGGATGCTCAAGCCGAGTCAGTTGAAACCTTCACGATTGCACGATAATATTCGGGAAGTGGATATTTTGTTTGTCAATTAAAGCGCTATCCTATATAATTGATTTAAGCAAATCATCAGTTGAGTGGTCCAGCTGGTGTTGCTGATTCTGATACACAATCAGATGAAAGGGGAGAGTGTTTATGTTTAAATATAATATCCGTGGCGAAAATATTGAGGTAACTGCAGCAATTCGTAGTTATGTTGAAAAAAAAGTCAGTAAAATCGAACGCTATTTTACTGATGTGCCAGAATCGACAGCACATGTAAACCTAAAAACTTATTCTGACAAAACTGCGAAAGTGGAGGTAACCATTCCTCTTCCTTATTTAGTTTTACGTGCGGAAGAAACCTCGCCTGATTTATATGGAAGTGTAGATCTTGTAGTTGATAAGCTAGAAAGACAAATGCGCAAATACAAAACCAAAATTAACCGTAAATCGCGTGAAAAAGGTTTTGAAATGCAAGTTCCAGCGGAAGAAGTACTGGATGAAGAACTTGAAAATGACGTGGACATTGTTAGAACGAAACGCTTGTCATTGAAACCAATGGATAGCGAAGAAGCTGTTCTGCAAATGAATATGTTAGGGCACAATTTCTTTATTTTTGAAGATGCTGAAACGAACGGAACAAGTATAGTCTATAGTCGTAAAGACGGAAAATATGGTTTAATCGAAACAGATTAAAAATTGGAATCAAGAGTGATGTAAAGAAAGAGTGCAGTTAGCCCTAAAAGCTAGCTGCACTCTTTCTTTATTTCTTTTTCACTTAAAAAGCAGGATTGTCCACTAACTTTGACTATAAAAAGGTTTCATTTGTGAATAAGTAATGATAGAATTAATAAGGATATTGACAATAGTCAAAATAAAAGTCAGTATATAAGTTAAAAATTAAAAAAGCAGCTACCCCAAAAAACGAACCTTTATGAAATAGAATCAACTACTACCTATAGAATAGCAACAACAGAGGAGAAAAATGAATGGCTAATTTTTTACGTAATCTAATTGAAAATGACAAAAAAGAACTAAAGAGTTTAGGAAAAGTAGCAGATCGTATTGAAGCGTTTGCAGATCAAATGGCTGCCTTGTCAGATGAAGGCCTAAAAGCAAAAACACCTGAATTCAAAAAACGTTATCAAGCAGGAGAAACACTGGATGATTTATTGCCGGAAGCATTTGCAGTTGTACGTGAAGCTGCTAAGCGGGTATTAGGGTTATATCCTTACCGTGTCCAATTAATGGGGGGTGTGACTTTGCACCGTGGAAATATCCCTGAAATGAAGACGGGGGAAGGAAAAACCTTAACGGCTACTATGCCGGTTTACCTTAATGCTTTAACAGGCGAAGGAGTCCACGTTGTAACTGTCAATGAGTATTTGGCCAGCCGTGATGCTGTAGAAATGGGAGAATTATACCAATGGCTAGGCTTAACTGTCGGCTTGAATTTGAATTCCAAATCAGCTGAAGAAAAGCGCGAAGCTTATTTAGCAGATGTGATGTACAGTACCAATAATGAAATGGGTTTTGACTACCTAAGAGATAATATGGTCGTTTATAAAGAACAGATGGTTCAACGTCCGTTAAATTATGCGATTGTCGATGAAGTAGACTCGATTTTGATCGATGAAGCGAGAACCCCGTTGATTATTTCAGGACAAGCTGAAAAATCTACCACTCTTTATACACGGACGGACTTTTTTGTTAAAGGACTAAAAGAAGAAGAAGACTATACGATAGATGTTCAATCAAAAACAGTTGCCTTAACAGAAACTGGAATGGAAAAAGCTGAAAAAACATTCCGAGTAGAAAATCTATATGATGTAGAAAACCAAGCGTTGACTCATCATTTAGACCAAGCGCTGCGTGCCAACTACATTATGCTGTTTGATATTGATTATGTGGTTCAAGATGATAAAGTCATGATCGTTGACCAATTTACTGGACGGATCATGGAAGGACGCCGTTATTCAGATGGTTTGCACCAAGCCATTGAAGCAAAAGAGGGCGTAACGATCCAAAATGAATCAAAAACAATGGCTAATATTACATTCCAAAATTTCTTTAGAATGTATAAGAAACTAGCTGGGATGACAGGAACAGCAAAAACAGAAGAAGAAGAGTTCCGGGAAATTTATAACATCAATGTCGTTTCTATTCCAACCAATCGACCATTGATTCGTGATGACCGGCCGGATCTGTTGTATCCTTCTTTAATCAGCAAGTTTGAAGCAGTAGTAGAAGAAATTAAAGAACGCCATGCTACTGGGCAACCGATTTTGGTTGGTACAGTGGCAGTTGAAACTTCTGAATTGCTTTCCGGCTTATTAAAACAAGCTCGGATCCCGCATGAAGTGCTAAACGCTAAAAATCACTTTAAAGAGGCAGAAATTATTACAAATGCTGGGCAAAAAGGTTCTATTACTATTGCAACTAACATGGCTGGACGTGGAACTGACATCAAGTTAGGTGCAGGTGTCCGTGAAGTAGGCGGTCTTTGTGTTATCGGGACAGAACGTCATGAATCACGTCGGATCGATAACCAATTACGTGGTCGTGCTGGTCGTCAAGGAGATCCTGGTGTTACCCAATTTTATCTTTCTTTAGAAGATGATTTGATGAGACGTTTCGGTTCTGAACGAATCCAAGCTGTTTTAGAGCGGCTAAAAGTTCAAGATGAAGATGCAGTCATTCAAAGCAAAATGATCTCTCGTCAAGTAGAATCTGCTCAAAAACGAGTAGAAGGGAACAACTACGATACGCGTAAAAACGTTTTGCAATATGATGATGTGATGCGGGAACAACGTGAAATTATGTATAAACAAAGACTAGAAGTCATTATGGAACAAGAGTCGTTGAAAAAGGTAACAATACCAATGATTCAACGTGCCATTGAACGCATGGTCCAATTGCATACACAAGGTCCTAAAGAAGAGTGGAACCTGCAAAGTATTTTAGACTTTGCTCATTCAGCGGTTGTACATCCGGATGATTTAAGTTTAAGTGATTTAGAAGGCAAATCAGCAGCTGAAATTCAAACACTTTTAATGGAAGCAGCTGAAAAAATCTATGCTGAAAAAGAACAACAATTGAATGGTACAGAACAAGTGCTGGAATTTGAAAAAGTCGTTATTTTGCGAGTGGTCGACAGCAAATGGACAGATCATATCGATACGATGGATCAATTGCGTCAAGGCATCGGCTTAGTGGCGTATGGCCAGTCTAACCCATTAGTAGAATATCAAACAGAAGGTTTTAGATTGTTTGAGGAAATGATTGCTGCGATTGATTATGACGTTACGCGTTTGCTGATGAAATCACAAATTCGTCAAAACTTGCAAAGAGAACAAGTAGCTAAAGGAACAGCTGCTCACTCTACGGGTGATGGACAAGTAGTGAAAGAAGCAAAGAAAAAACCAATCAAAATTGATAGTTCAAAAGTAGGACGGAACGATCCATGCCCATGCGGCAGCGGAAAAAAATACAAAAATTGTCATGGTAAAGCTTAAAAAATGATAAAAACACGATTTGTTCAACGAATCGTGTTTTTATCACTAACCATTAACAACTAGTAAAGATGAGGAGCAATTAAAATGGAAATAAGTGAAATTAGAAATAAGATAGAAACAGCTAAAGAAAAAATCGCCGGTTACAGGAGGTCTCTTTGACTTAGAGAATCTGGAACAGACCATTGCTGAATACGACCACCAAATGACAGATCCTGCATTTTGGAATGATGCACAAAAAGCCCAAACGTTAATTAATGAAGCAAATGTTGTGAAAGAAAAATATTCTCATTTTAAACAACTAGAAGAAAAACAAGAAGAGTTAGAACTGATGCTGGAAATGGTTAAAGAAGAAAACGACCCGGAACTAGAAAAGGAATTATCTCAAGAAGCGGAGACCTTTTTTGAAGCTTTAGATCAATATGAACTGGACATGTTGTTGAGTGGTCCGTATGATAAAAATAATGCAATCATTGAATTGCATCCAGGAGCCGGCGGAACCGAATCACAGGACTGGGGCAGCATGCTGTTACGCATGTATACACGCTGGGCAGAAAAAAAAGGATTTAAAATTGAAGTATTGGATTACCAAAGCGGAGATGAAGCAGGGATTAAGAGCGTGACTTTATTGATCAAAGGACGGAATGCTTACGGTTATTTGAAAGCTGAAAAAGGAGTGCATCGTTTAGTACGGATCTCCCCTTTTGATTCAGCGGGACGCAGACATACTTCTTTTGTTTCAATCGACGTTATTCCGGAATTAGAAGGAAACATAGATATTGATATCAATCCAGATGATCTAAAGGTTGATACGTACCGGGCTAGCGGAGCAGGTGGACAACACATTAATAAAACAGATTCTGCTATTCGGATCACGCATATTCCTAGTGGAGTAGTGGTAGCCAGCCAAGCACAGCGTTCACAAATGAAGAACCGAGAACAAGCCATGAGCATGTTGAAAGCCAAACTGCATCAACTAGAAGTAGAAGAAAAAGAAAAAGAAATGGCTGAAATCAGAGGAGAACAAAAAGAAATCGGATGGGGCTCTCAAATCAGATCGTATGTGTTTCATCCTTATACAATGGTCAAAGATCATAGAACCAATTATGAAACAGGAAATATTACAAGTGTCATGGATGGAGACCTAGATCCATTTATTCAAGCCTATTTGAGAAGCACATTAGCGTAAAAAAATTAAAATTAAGTGAGTTTTGTCATAAAACTGTCAAAGAATCCATTTTGACAGTTTTTTTGTGTGAAGCCACTGTAATAAACGAAAAATGATTTCCCAATTTAAAGGGTGTATAAGTTTATTTAGGGGAGATAGCAATTGGTTTTAGAGGATAATAAAAGGTTATAGTGGTGATTGGAAAAATGTGTGTAAAAAATGGCGGAAATAATACAGTTCGTTACAGTACTGCGACACTTTGAAATGTATTTGTAAACAAACTACAACAGACATTGTTTTTTTGAGTGCTATAATGATTAAGGATTGAATGACGAAGACCCTTAAACAGCAACAATACTAGAGAAATAGCAGAAATTAAAAAAAGTTAGGTGATAAGATGATTGAAATGCTAAATGTCTATAAGAAATATCCTAATGGCATTACAGCAATTAACGGTTTAACAATCCGTATTGAACAAGGTGAATTCGTTTATGTAGTCGGGCCTAGTGGTGCTGGTAAATCAACGTTTATTAAAATGATGTATCGTGAAGAAAAAGCAAGTAAAGGAACCATCAAAGTTGGCGATTTTGACTTAATGACTATGAAAGACAAAGACATTCCTTATTTAAGACGTCATGTTGGAGTGGTCTTCCAAGACTTTAAATTGTTGCCAAGGCTAACAGTGTACGAAAACATTGCGTATGCAATGGAAGTAGTTGAAAAAAATCCTAAAGTCATTAAAAAACGCGTCTTAGAAGTTTTAGAGTTAGTTGGATTGAAACACAAAATCAGAATGTTTCCGAACGAACTATCCGGCGGAGAGCAACAAAGAATAGCCATTGCTAGAGCTATCGCTAATATGCCGCGAGTATTGATTGCTGATGAACCAACAGGTAATCTTGACCCGGATACATCATGGGAAATCATGAATATATTAGAAGAAATCAATAATCAAGGAACGACCGTGATTATGGCGACACATAACAGCCAAATCGTAAATGTCGTTAAACACCGTGTACTTGCGGTTGAGAATGGACGAATCGTCCGAGATCAATTGGAAGGAGACTACGGATATGAAGCTTAGAACAATTAAAAGACATTTCATAGAAAGCTTAAAGAGCTTGAAAAGAAATGGCTGGATGTCGATTGCAGCGGTCAGTGCAGTTGCGGTTACGTTATTATTAGTTGGTTCGTTTATTGCCATGTTGATGAATGTAAACAAATTAGCTACTGATATTGAAAATGACGTCAGCGTAAGAGTGTATATCGACTTAGCGGCAGATGAAGGACAGCAAAAAGAATTAGAAACTAAACTATCCGCACTTGATCATGTTTCCACAGTTGAATTTTCAAGTAGAGAAAACGAATTAAAGCAAGTCGTTGGCAGCTATGGAAATGAATTTAATTTATTCCAAGGAGACGACAATCCTTTATACAATGTATTTATCGTGAATACAGATGCACCGCAGTATACTAAAACGGTAGCTAAAGAAGCAGAAGGCTTAGAACAAGTTGCAAAAGTCAATTACGGTGGTGCCACAGCAGATAACTTATTTAAGACAATGGGCACAGTACGAAATGTTGGAGCGATCGTTATAGTAGCACTGGTATTAACAGCTGTTTTCTTGATCTCTAATACCATTCGTATCACTATCATGTCACGCAGAACAGAAATAGAAATCATGAAATTAGTAGGAGCAACCAATTGGTTTATCAGATGGCCTTTCTTAGTAGAAGGAGCATTGATTGGTCTGATTGGATCACTTATTCCTGTTGCATTGATCAGTTTCCTTTATGTAACGATTTTTGATATAGGAACAGCTTATTTATCAGGAACCTATTTCTCATTATTAACACCTATTCCATTCTTATACCAAATCGGCGGCTTAATGGTTGCAGTCGGAGTATTGATTGGAGCAATTGGTTCATCAATTTCAATTAGAAGATTCTTAAAAGTATAACAAAAAAGCATTTAGGGAAAATGGAGGAAAGAAAAAGTGAATAAGAAACTCATAACTCTTGTTTTAATAGCTACGTTAGGAACAACTACATGTTTAACTCCTTTAACAGCAAAGGCAGCGGTTGAGGATGACATCAGCCAAGCAACTGAAAAAATCAATCAACTTGAAAATGAAAAAAAATCAGTTGCAAATGAATTAGCAGAGATTACAGATCAAATTTCAGAAAATGAAGCAAACGCTGCTTCAATGATGGCTGAAATGTCAAAAGCACAATCAACATTGAAAGAACTTACAAAACAAATCGATACTTTGAATGCTGCTATTGCAGCACGTGAAGATAAATTGGCGGAACAAGCTCGTACAGTACAAGTGAACGGCGACACGCAAAATTATGTTGATTTTATTTTAGAGTCTGAATCTTTTGTAGATGTTTTAGGACGTGCTGATGTTGTTTCTAAATTAGTTTCAGCTAACCAAGCGTTAGTAAAAGCACAAGCTGAAGATAAAGCGTTAGTTGCAGAAAAACAAGCAGAAACTGAGAAAACCCTACAAGAACAAACTATTTTAGCTGCTAAATTGGAAGCTGCTAAGACTGATTTAGAACAACAACAATTAGAAAAAGAAGCTGTAGTTGCATCTATTGCAGCAGAAAAATCTAATGTTGAAACAGAAAAAGCACAACTTTTGGCAACTAAAGAAAAAGCAGAAAAAGCTGCTCAAGAATTAAAAGCTGCTAAAACGACTGCCGTTATCAAGACAAGTTCTTCAGATAAGGATGAAGCAAAAGCTGTAGCTACTGCAACTACTTCAAAAGAAACAACACAAGTGTCCGCAGCTGAAACAAATGAAACAAAAACGAGCACAAATGAAACTCAAGCGCCTCAAAAAGCTGCAACTCCTGCTGCTGGCGGGTCTTGGGCAACTGTTCAAAGTGCAGCTTTTGGTATTCAAGGTACTCCTTACTTATACGGAGGTACAACAACTTCAGGAATGGATTGTTCAGCATTTACACAATATGCATTTAATGCTGCTGGAGTCAGCTTGCCGCGTACAGCAAGTGCTCAGTATGCTGCTTCTACAAAGATTTCTCAATCTGAAGCACGTCCTGGCGACTTAGTATTCTTTAACCAAACGGGTAGTATTGACCATGTTGGTATTTACTTAGGAAACGGTAGTTTTATTGGAGCACAAACTTCTTCAGGCGTCGCTGTAGCACAAATCAATCAATATTATTGGGGTAAATACGTTGTTGGATATGGACGAGTAAACTAAACTCTTTCTTTTATCGGCAATGATTGATCCATGTAAAAACCATCGTACCTAAATGCGATTCAAAAGTCTGGGAAAAACCACTATTTGGTGATTTTATCTCAGACTTTTTTTATTTTTAGCTATAAATCAGAAGAATTTTCAAATTAAAATTTACTTTTCATCAAAAAATAGGTACGCTATAAGAAAGATGTAACAGTTTATTCAATACAATCTGTAATAGTTAGACACTCAACTGTTTGTTTATTGATGTGACTGAACTAAATCGTGAAAGTAGAAGGGGTGGAAGTACACATGCAACTAGCATCAAATTTTTTTATGGCTCTACTGGTTTTCTTTATTCAACCTACTTTTTTAATCGGCTTAATTTTAGCAATTGGCACGGGCTATAAAAGAATCAAAAACGAACGGACAAATCTGAGAGTAGCTATCTATAAAAAACTTTATGAAATAAAAAATTATTTGCTTCTTGGATTAATTGCTGGACTGATTGGATCACTTTTATCGATAGGAATCGGCATGCCTGTAACATTAGATTGGATCATTATTTATCAACTAGTGGTGTTTCTAGTCTTATTAGCCGGCTATCGTTTTGTCCATCCACTCTTTACTTTTTCGTTAACCACCTTACTTTTGTTAGGTGCAATGCATATGAAAAATGCAATGGTAATAGATTGGCTTCCCAAAAATTGGTATCAGCCCTTGTCTCAGGTAAAATGGGTCAACTCTAATTTAATTACGACTACTTTGCTTCTGATCGTCTTTTTACTGATCATATCTGCGCTGACACTCAATAAACATGCAATTAAAAAATTATCTCCTCATTTTTTAAAAACAAAACGAGGAAAAAAAATTGCCCGCTACCAAATTAAACCTTTTTGGGTCATTCCGTTGCTATTAGTTATTCCGGGAGAAAGTTTTGGTGCATTCTTTGATTGGTGGCCTGTATTCTCTCTTGGAAACCAAACCTACTCATTTTTCTGGCTGCCTGTTTTAGTTGGTTTTCGTTTTACCGTTCAAGCACAGCTGCCAAGCGAAGCGCTTCGTTTAATGACTAGAGAATGCTTTATATTGGCTATTGTAGTAGCCGCTGCAGCTATTGGTTCAATTTGGAGTATGTATTCCGGAATTGCTGGCCTTGGAATAGCAGTAATCGGAGGATTATTTGTTCTTTATCGCCACCGACAACGAGAAAATAAACATTCCTTTTTATTCGGTCCAACTGATAATGGGTTAAAAGTTATTGGAATCCATCCTGAGACACCTGCTGAGAAAATGGGTGTTGCAGTCGGTGATACACTTGTTTCCTGCAACGATGAGGAGATTAGAACAGAAGAAGATTTTTATCGGGCGTTATCTAAAAATAGTGTCTACTGTCATTTAAAAATAAAAGGTCCAGATGGCGAATTGCGTTTAGCTGAATCTGCTCTTTATGCAGACACACCGCATGAAATTGGGCTGGTCTTGCTCTCAAATTAAGATACATTTATAAGAAAATAAAGTTGAAACAATCAGATGGAGGAAAGCAATGAAAAAAGTTTTAATTGTTGATGATGAACAGTCGATTTTGACTTTACTGGCCTTTAATTTAGAAAAAGAAGGGTATCAAGTTCAAACAGCATTAGATGGCTTAACAGGTTATTCATTGGCATTAGCTAATACCTATGATTTCATTATCTTGGACTTGATGCTGCCTTCAATGGACGGTATGGAAGTATGTAAGAAATTGCGCCAAGAAAAAAACAATACCCCAATTATGATTTTAACTGCTAAAGATGATGAATTAGACAAAATTATCGGATTAGAATTAGGTGCAGATGATTATATGACTAAACCATTCAGTCCGAGGGAAGTGTTGGCTAGAATGAAGGCTATTATGCGCCGAATTCAGCCTCATCCAGTAAAAAGTGATTCCGTGGAAGACATAGAAAATAATGAAAAAATAGAAGTTGGAGAAATCTGTATTTTTCCTGACCAATACAAAGTGATGGTGCGAAATCAGCCTATCGAGGTCACTCCTAAAGAATTCGAACTTTTATTGTATATGGCTAAACGCATCAATCGTATTTTAAGCCGGGAGCAATTATTAAACGCTATCTGGAATTTTGATTATACAGGAGAAACGCGAATTGTAGATGTCCACATTAGTCATTTAAGAGAGAAAATCGAAATAGATACTAAAAATCCCGTCTATATTCGTACAGTGAGAGGCTTTGGGTACAAATTTGAGGTTCCAAAAACATGAAAAAAATTCAGACCCAAGTTCTGACTATTTTTATGGTCTTATTCATTATTTTTGGGGGTTGTATCAGCTTTTTTTCAACTCGCTTAATGCAAAGTTACGCAAATGAAAGTCAGCAAGAAGATTTAATAGAACAATCGAAACTTATTTTAAGTCATTTTAACGGCGTAGCGGATACAGTACAAGCTTTTCCTGATTTAAAAAGAGAAGCGGTGAAAGTAAAAAAATATACTAACCAACGGATCACTTTGATTGATCTAGCTGGAACGGTCATTTATGATTCTTCAATAGATGATGTGCCATTGGAGAATCACCGCAATCGTAAAGAGGTCCAAGCTATATTAAAGGGAGAACCTCAAGGAACAGCTACACGGAAAAGCGAAAGCACGAACGATACGCTCTACTATGTTACACAGCCAATTGTTGATCAGACTGGACAAGTGATAGGCATTCTTCGCTTGGCTAAACCCTTAGCAGAAATGAACCAATTAAATGGACAAATCCGGCAATCTATTTTAGCCTTCAGTATTTTGGCTTTGTTCTTAACTGCTGGAATTACTTTTTTGATTGCAAGATATATTGCTAAACCAATTGAAGAAGTTATGGATGTAGCGAAAAATTTGTCGAATAAGCAGTACGAAACACGATTCAGTGGGAATGGCTACGGTGAAGTAACGAAATTGGGAGAAACAATCAATGAATTAGCTGAAAGTTTAGAAGATCAAATGCAGGAAATTACGCAAAATAAAGAGCGAATCAATGAATTGATCAACCATTTAGTGATTGGTGTCATGCAGTTGGACGAACAAGGAAACATTCAAATCGTCAACCCGGCCATGTGCCAAATTTTTGAAATGGACAGCAATGAATTATTGGGCAGATCCTACCTTGAAGCAACAAAGAGTTATGGACTAAGCCATTTAATTGAAAAAGCATACCGCAAAAAAGAAATTCAAAACAAAGAAATTTATTTTTATTTCCCTGCAGAGCGGATCGTAGACGCAAATGTGGTTCCGATAGCCGGGAAAACAAAAGCTGAAACGAATCTGATTGTTCTGTTATATGATATTACAGAAATCCGGCGTTTAGAAAAAGTACGAACGGATTTTGTTACGAATGCTTCTCATGAGTTAAGAACACCGGTAACAGCCTTAAAAGGTTTTTCTGAGACATTACTGGATGGAGCTATGGAAGATAAAGCAATTTTGAAGCAGTTTTTAGAGATTATGCTGGAAGAAAGCACTAGGCTCGACTTGTTAGTAAATGATATTCTAGAATTATCTAAGCTTGAACAAAAGCAAGTTCCGATTACTTATGAAGAAGTAGTGGTTAAAGATGCTGTCTTATCTACATTTAAATTAGTAAAACAAAAAGCTGAGCACAAACAAATCACTTTGAATTTACTTGAAGAAGATACGGTCATAATCGAAGGAGACAAGGATCGGTTGAAACAGATCTTGGCTAACTTGATTGATAATGCCGTTATTTATACACAAGCTGGCGGGACGATCACTGTAACGCTCAAAAAAACAATAGAGCATGCTCTTATCACAGTCAGCGATAATGGAATGGGAATTTCTGAAGACGAAATAAACCGTATTTTTGAACGTTTTTATCGCGTAGACAAAGGCCGAAGCCGCAATTCGGGCGGAACCGGATTAGGCTTATCAATTGTAAAGTACTTGGTTGAGAACTTTAATGGAACGATCGCTGTAAGGAGCAAGGTAGGGTTAGGAACTACTTTTACAATCACTTTTCCGTTGCATCATCTTTAAAAATAGCAGAGAGACTAGAAAAAGCATTCGTTTGCTTTTTCTAGTCTTTTTTTTATAGAGTGATCGAAGACTTAAAGAGTAGGGTTTATAAGCTTTTTTTTTTTGACTTTATTGTCTAGCGTGTCAATGAAATGACGCTGATCCACACTTTTTCTTATCTTTACAACTTTGCAATTCATTTACAAATGTCTACAGAAACATTACATAAAGAGAGAATAGAATTAACAGATAACCTTTACTATAAGAGATGTGGACAAGTCGAAAAGAAGTCCAACACTTTAAAAAAGGATGGAATCATATGTATACAAAAAAAGCATCAAAATTAGTGTTAGCTTTAGGAATGGGACTATTTTTAGCTGCTTGCGGCAATTCAGCTTCCGATGCAAAAGGAACCAGTACATCTGGAGGAGAATTTGATGCCTCTCAAACGATCCATGTTATTTCCCGCGAAGATGGTTCTGGAACGCGTGGTGCATTTACTGAAATCACAGGGATATTAGAAGAAGATGCTGATGGCAATGAAGTAGATAATACGTACACAGAAGCAGCGATACAAAACAGTACAGATGGAGTAATGACTTCTGTCTCCGGCGATGCAACAGCGATCGGTTATATTTCACTAGGCTCATTAAATGAGAAGGTTAAAGCAGTTAAAATTGAAGGAGTTGAGCCAACAGGTGAAACGGTTAAAGACGGTTCATATGCAATTGCACGTCCTTTCAATGTAGTGTATAAAGATAATTTAAGTGAGATCGCACAAGATTTTTGGGATTTTATGTTTAGTCAACAAGGACAAGAAATCATCGTAAACGAAGGATATGTTGAAGCTGGCGAAAATGCTCCAGATTATGCTGCTCCCGAAAAATTATCAGGAAAGATCAGTATTGTCGGTTCGACTTCTGTCACACCAGTTATGGAAGTTTTAGTTGAAGAATACCAAGCATTGAATCCAGATGTTACGATCGATATCACTTCGAATGGATCTTCTGCTGGGATTGCAGCAGCTATGGACGGAACAGCAGATATAGGCATGGCTTCTCGCGAATTAAAGGAAGAAGAACAAGCTGAACTAAAGTCAGAAGTTCTCGCAATGGATGGAATTGCCGTTATTGTGAATCAGGAAAATACGATTGATGACCTAACGATGGAGCATGTAAAAAAGATCTTTACAGGAGAAGTGACTACTTGGGAAGAAACAGCAAATTAAGCTGTTTTTAATCCAAACAGAGAGTACGAAGCAGTGAAATTCAAACAGACTAGGACACACTGGTCTGTTTTTATTCCTGATTAAAAAGAGTCTTATTCATTTGGATGAGTTGGAGAATACTAAATAGATTTGAGTGATTGTATTGAAGAATAAGCAAGCAAATGGAATAAAAGTAAAAAAAATGGATTTTTTTATGCAAGGTGTCTTCCTATTTTCAGCTTTAATATCTGTGTTGGCGATCGTCTTGATAGGTGTATTCGTATTTGCTGGAGGCTTGCCCTTTATTGCAAAATATGGATTAAGTAATTTTTTGCTAGGAGAAAAATGGACGCCATCAAATACTCCTGCAGCTTTTGGGATATTGCCCATGATCGTGGGGTCTGTTTCCGTTACGCTAGGGGCAGTAGTGATCGGTGTACCAATCGGAGTGCTAACAGCTGTGTTTATGGCTAAGTTCTGCCCGCCTAAGTTATATAAATTGTTAAAACCTGCAGTCAACTTGATGGCTGCGATTCCCTCTATTGTATACGGCTTCTTTGCGTTGCAATTAATCGTACCGCTGATGCGCGGTCTTTTTGGCGGGACTGGAATGAACATGCTGACAGTTATGCTGTTATTAGGCGTGATGATCTTGCCGACCATTATTGGAATGTCAGAGTCAGCCATTCGTGCCGTTCCAGAAAGCTATTACAGCGGCAGTCTTGCTTTAGGAGCAACTCATGAACGATCAGTAATGAAAGTCATCTTGCCAGCAGCAAAATCGGGTATTTTATCTTCAATCGTTTTAGGAGTCGGACGCGCCATCGGTGAAACGATGGCCGTTGTTTTGGTGGCTGGAAATCAACCACGGATTCCTGAAGCATTTACCCAAGGAGTTCGGACACTTACAACGAACATTGTTTTAGAAATGTCTTATGCTGCTGGTCAGCACCGAGAAGCACTTATTGCAACAGCTGTGGTGTTATTTGGTTTCATTCTACTGATTAATGGAATCTTTATGCTGATTAAACGAAAGGAGACCGTCAAATGAGTAGTAAAGTAATGAAAAGTTTTATTTATCTTGCTGCGGCACTGACTTTTGGTTCATTGTTTTTCATTATCGGTTTTATGTTAATCAAAGGACTGCCGCATTTGACGGCGTCTCTTTTTTCTTGGAAATACACAACCAATAATGTTTCTTTATTGCCAGCTTTGCTGACAACGTTTATGGTTGTTGGATTAACCTTACTGATAGCTACGCCGATCGGAGTGTTTACCGGCTTTTATTTGGTCGAATACGCTAAAAAAAGCAATAAAGTAGTGGGATTGATTCGAATGGCAACAGATACCTTGGCGGCCATCCCATCGATTGTGTACGGCTTGTTCGGAATGCTGTTTTTTGTCACATTTTTGCAATTCCAGTATTCTCTTCTAGCTGGTGTATTAACAGCTGTGATGATGATTTTACCGTTGATTATCCGCTCAACTGAGGAAGCGCTGCTTTCCGTTAATGACTCGTTACGACAAGCTAGTTTTGGCTTAGGAGCAGGAAAATTAAGAACAATCTTTAAAGTAGTGTTGCCTGTTGCAATGCCAGGCATTTTATCGGGTGTCATTTTAGCTAGCGGACGAGTAGTCGGAGAAACAGCGGCTTTGATGTACACAATGGGAACTTCGACTAATTTACCGGACAGTCTGTTTTCTTCTGGGAGAACACTAGCGTTACATATGTATGTATTATCCAGCGAAGGGCAACACGTCAATGAATCCTACGCTACAGGAGTTGTTTTGATCTTAATCGTTTTGATTATCAATGGCATTTCAACTTACCTTAGCAGCCGATTAACAAAGGAGACAATAAAATGAGTAAAGTGACAATCAAAGAGATGGATTTGTTTTATGGAGAATTTCAAGCGCTCCATCATATCGATTTAACGATTTTGAAAAATGAAATCACAGCTTTTATAGGGCCATCGGGATGCGGTAAATCAACATTGATCAAGAGTTTAAATCGAATGAATGATCTAATTGAAGGATGTACGATCAATGGGGAAATAAAAATGGATAATGAGGATATCTATGCAAAAGAATGCAATGTTAATCACTTGCGCAAAAGGGTAGGAATGGTTTTTCAACAACCCAATCCTTTTCCAATGAGTATTTATGATAATATAGCCTATGGACCCAGAACACATGGCATCAAAAATAAACAAAAGTTAGATGAATTGGTTGAAAAAAGTTTGCGCGAAGCGGCTATTTGGGAAGAAGTCAAAAATAATTTGAAAAAAAGTGCCTTATCTTTATCAGGAGGGCAACAACAGCGGCTTTGTATCGCTCGTGCACTAGCGGTCGAACCAGAAGTGTTGTTGCTGGACGAACCAACAAGTGCGTTAGATCCTATTTCCACAGCAAAGATTGAAGAACTGGTAACTGTATTAAAAAAAGATTATACTCTTGTTATGGTAACGCATAACATGCAGCAAGCTTCGCGAATATCAGACAAAACAGCTTTCTTTTTAAATGGACGCATGATTGAATTTGGCGAAACCAGAAAAATGTTTACTCGTCCTCAAAAAAAAGAAACGGAAGATTATATTTCGGGGCGCTTTGGTTAAATACAATTATCTATTAAGGAGAGGATCAAATGAGACAAACTTTTGAAGAAGAACTGACCTCATTGCACCACCATTTTTCGGAAATGGGAATGATGGTCAATGAAGCGATTTATAAATCTGTTAAATCATTTATTAACCATGATAAAGAACTGGCACAAGAAGTGATTGATCATGATCACCAAATCAATGAATTAGAACTGACTTTGGAAAAGAAATGCTTTGAGTTGATTGCATTGCAGCAACCTGTCACCAGTGATTTACGCAGAATTGTAACAGTTATGAAAGCTTGTGCTGATTTGGAACGCATGGGAGATCACGCAGTCAGCATTGCAAGATCTACGATTCGTGTAAAAGGTACAAAGCGGATCCCTCAGATTGAAGTCAAAATTGCGGAACTTTCCGAAAAAGTGAAAGTGATCGTTAGAGCGGCGTTAGAAGCTTACCTCAAAAAAGACGTGCAGCAAGCTCGACAAACTGCTGATAGTGATGACGCTATTAATGCATTATCTAAAGAAATCTTTGAACAATGCATTGAAGAAATGAAAGCAGACCCGGAACTGGTTATATGCGGTACGGATTATCTTTTAGTCTCAAGATACTTAGAACGAATCGGCGATTATGTAACGAATATTTGTGAATGGGTTATTTACCTTGAAACTGGAAAAATTACAGAATTGAATTCGAATCATACATTTAATTAAACCCAGTTTGTTACTTGAGATGAGCTACTTGCTCAAGTAACAAACTGGGTTTTTATTTGTAGAGTAGGGTATTATAAAAAAGTGTAGGAAAATAGGGGAAGTTTAAACTTTTATAGCCTTTTATTTTGTTCCGCAGTTAGTGAAGGATGAAATGTCTGGTAGAGTCGGTCTAGCGAACAAAAGAAGCGGAAACCGAGGAAGAGTTGTCTGATAGAGGCAGTCTATCGAACAAAAGAAGCGGAAAACAGGGTAGAAATGTCCGATAGAGTCGGTCTATCGAACAAACAAAGCAGAAAACAAGAGTGAGTTGTCTGGTAGAGGCAGTCTATCGAACAAACGAAGCAGAAAACAAGAGTGAGTTGTCTGGTAGAGGCAGTCTAGCGAACAAACGAAGCAGAAAACAAGAGTGAGTTGTCTGGTAGAGTCGGTCTATCGAACAAACGAAGCAAGAAACAAGAGTGAGTTGTCTGGTAGAGGCAGTCTATCGAACAAACAAAGCAAGAAACAAGAGTGAAATGTCTGGTAGAGCCGGTCTAGCGAACAAAAGAATAAAAAACCAAGAAAAAAGCTCTTATCAAAATGCCTATAGTCTCGCTACGCGAGCTTTATACCAGTCGACGTAACCAGCTAAAGCTGGAAGTCTCCTAGCAATTGCATAGTAGGCTCATTTGTTGGTACTTTAAGAGATTCATCTCGTAGGGTACCAGTATAAGGCGACGAAAGGAGCGTTGCTCCCCAAGTCGTATCCTCTATTTTTAGGGAGGTCAAAGTAGGCTTGCCCGCTTTTCTTAATGAGAAAATGACGAGAAAGAACCATACCCTTTTTCCTAGTACAAAGAGCTGGCAAGATGGCTTTATCTTTGCGCTTTAAAGGCAAAAGCGCTAAGATAAAAATAAAAACTGTACTTCGTTTACACAAAATTTACAATTTAACGAGTAAACTTTTACAAAAATAAGTTATGATGAGAGAGTATGTGTTTTATGTAAATACCGAGGAGGTCAAATCGTGAAATTTAAAAAAATTAATATGATGGTAATAGCGGCGTTAGGTATTTTTTTAACAGCTTGTGGACCAGTAGAAGGAGAAGAATCAATCACAGCTGTGGGTTCTTCAGCGTTGCAACCGCTTGTTGAAGCTGCCGGAGAACAATTTGGAGCTGAGAATTTTGGTAAATTTATTAATGTACAAGGCGGAGGAAGCGGAACAGGATTGGGACAAATTGCTGCCAATGCCGTAGAAATTGGCAATTCAGATATTTTTGCAGAAGAAAAAAGTGGAATCGACGCTTCAAAATTAGTTGACCACCGAGTTGCGGTAGTCGGCATTACGCCGATTGTTACACCGGGCACAGGAGTAACAGATATTAGTTTGGAAGATTTAGGGAAAATTTTTACGGGAGAAATTACGAATTGGAAAGAATTGGGCGGTAAAGACTTGACCATTACTGTTTTGAACCGTTCTTCAGGAAGTGGAACACGTTCAACTTTTGACCGTTGGGTACTGCCGGAAGGTAAAAAAAGTATCGTTACTCAAGAACAAGAATCTAGTGGAACAGTACGACAAATTGTGGCAAGTACGCCTGGGACCATCAGTTATGTTGCATTTTCTTATGTAGACGATACTGTGGAAACTTTGTCTATCGACGGAATAGAACCAACGGACGAAAATGTTAAAACAAATGAATGGATCATCTGGTCTTATGAACATATGTATACAAATGGTGAACCCACTGGTTTGACAAAAGATTTTCTAGCTTACATTATGTCTGAGGAAGTTCAAAGCACCTTGATAGAAGCTCTTGGGTATATCCCGGCTAATACGATGCAAGTAGAACGAGACGCAGCAGGAAACACGACTGAAGTTCCTTAAACGAAAAAAGGAAAAACGAACCTGACTGCTGAAGAGTATAAGTAAAGAAGGCGGCCGTTTCATTAACTCGGCATCTTCTTGTAAGGAATAGAAAAAGAATAAGAGGAGGGCTTCTTTTGGAAGACATTCAAAAAAAACTAGCAGAACATTCCGGTAAAGGCAGACTTGAAAAAATAGGAAAAACAGTTAGTTTTTTGTGTATTGTATTTATTGTGTTTGTTGTATTGTCTATTTTATATTTTGTAGCAAGCAAAGGAATTTCCACATTTACTAAAGACGGTGTTTCATTGAGCCGTTTTCTAACCGGTTCAGTCTGGAATCCGGGAAATGTCGGTGAAGACGGTCAGCCATTGACAGGCGCATTGCCGATGATTGCCGGCTCATTTATTGTTACCTTATTATCTGCGGTGGTAGCCACTCCTTTTGCCGTTGGTGCCGCTATTTTTATGACTGAAATTTCGCCCACAGTTGGGAAAAAGATCTTGCAGCCGGTTATCGAGCTATTAGTTGGAATTCCTTCTGTTGTTTATGGCTTCATCGGGTTATCCGTTGTGGTTCCTTTTATGCGGAATACTTTTGGCGGCAGCGGATTTGGCATGTTATCTGCTACAGTCGTATTATTTGTGATGATCTTGCCGACTGTTACCAGTATGTCAGTGGATACGTTAAAATCAGTTCCCCGTCATTACCGGGAAGCTTCTTTGGCTTTAGGTGCAACGAGGTGGCAAACGATTTATAAAGTAGTGCTAAGAAGCGCAACTCCTGGCTTGCTGACAGCCGTTGTTTTTGGAATGGCTCGTGCTTTTGGCGAAGCTTTAGCTGTCCAAATGGTAATCGGGAATGCCGCTATCTTGCCGACTAATTTAATTACACCGGCTTCAACGCTGACTAGTATCCTTACGATGAATATGGGGAATACGGTAATGGGCACGCTTGAAAATGATGTCCTTTGGTCTTTAGCTTTGATTCTGTTGGCGATGGCCCTCTTCTTTAATATTTTAACACGCTGGATTGGAAAGAAAGGAGCCATGAATTAAGATGAATGCAAAAAAAGTAGATAAACTAGCAGTTGGATTTTTATATGTTATTTCTGGAATCATTGTCTTGATTTTGTTCAGCTTATTAGCTTTTATTCTTTGGCGCGGAGTTCCTCAAATTTCTTGGGAATTTCTAACGACACCTTCAAAATCATTTCAGCGGGGCGGCGGAATTGTTATTCAATTGTACAATTCATTTTACCTGCTGATATTGACAATGTTGATTAGTACTCCTTTGTCTTTAGGGGCAGCCATTTACTTGTCAGAATATGCTAGAAAAAACTTTCTAACTGATTTTATCCGAACTATTATTGAAGTTTTAAGTTCTCTTCCTTCTGTTGTTGTGGGATTATTTGGATTTTTAGTGTTTGTTTTACAATGGGGATTAGGCTTTTCGATTCTTTCTGGAGCGATGGCACTGACCTTGTTCAACTTGCCTCTTTTGACGAGAACAATTGAAGATTCACTTAGAACCATACCGTTAACTCAGCGGGAAGCAGGATTGGCATTGGGATTGTCACGTTGGGAAACGGTGACGCGTGTCATTTTGCCTGCTGCCTTACCAGGTATTTTAACAGGAATGATTTTAGCTGCAGGCCGGATCTTCGGTGAAGCTGCTGCATTGATTTACACAGCAGGACAAAGTGCACCTGCATTAGACTTTACCAATTGGAACCCGATCTCGATCTCAAGTCCATTAAATGTGATGCGTCCAGCTGAAACTTTAGCTGTTCATATTTGGAAAATCAACAGCGAAGGTGTAATGCCGGATGGAGTGCAAGTCTCAGCAGGTGCTTCGGCTGTGTTGATCATTGCCGTATTGCTATTTAACTTGGGTGCCCGTTATTTAGGGAAGAAATTGCAGAAAAAAGCTACAGCGGGATAAAAGATACCGGATTGTTTAAATCACTCAAGGAGGAAAAATAATGCCAGAACAAACAAACCTTGAAACAAATATTCTTAAGATGAAACCTACTGCATCAGTTGATTTGTCAACGAAAGATTTACATGTTTGGTATGGACAAAATGAAGCCATTAAAGGCGTATCATTAGAATTTGAAGAAAATAAAATCACTTCATTAATTGGTCCGAGCGGCTGCGGGAAATCGACTTATTTACGTTCGTTAAATCGGATGAATGACGAAATCCAAATTGCCAAAGTGACAGGTGAAATTATGTATAAAGGTAAAAATATCAACTCTGCGGAAACAGATGTATACGAAATGCGTAAAAATATTGGAATGGTTTTTCAACGACCTAATCCTTTCAGTAAATCGATTTACGATAATATTAGTTTTGCATTGAAGCGTCATGGCATCAAAGACAAAGCAACCTTAGATGAAGCTGTGGAAACCAGTTTAAAACAAGCTGCTTTATGGGAACAAGTAAAAGATGATTTGCATAAAAGTGCTTTAGCGTTATCTGGCGGGCAACAACAACGCCTATGTATTGCACGTGCGATCGCTTTAAAACCGGATATTTTATTATTAGATGAACCGGCAAGTGCATTAGATCCGATCTCTACGAGTCAAGTAGAAGAAACATTGCTGCAATTACGTGAAAATTATTCGATTATCATTGTGACGCATAATATGCAACAAGCCTCTCGTATCAGTGACTACACAGCATTTTTTTATACGGGAAATGTGATTGAATACGATGAAACAAGAAAAGTCTTTACGCGACCAAAAATACAATCAACTGAAGACTATGTTTCAGGTCACTTTGGTTAGGAGGAAGCAACGTGAATAAAGAAAATCATATTATTGAATCTAAAGACGTTCATTTGTATTATGGAAAAAAAGAAGCCTTAAAAGGTATTTCATTAGACTTTTCACCGCATGAAATCACGGCTTTGATTGGTCCCAGCGGATGCGGAAAGTCTACCTATTTAAGAACATTGAATCGCATGAATGATTTAATTCCAGATGTTACTATCACAGGTAATGTAACGTTTGAACAAAAAGATATTTACAGTCCTAAAATGGATACAGTGGAATTAAGAAAAAAAATCGGGATGGTTTTTCAACAACCGAACCCTTTTCCATTTTCAGTTTTTGAAAATGTGGCTTACGGTTTACGGATCGCTGGTATGAAAGATAAAAAGAAAATAGAAGAAATTGTAGAAATGAGTTTGAAGAAGGCAGCTGTCTGGGATGATGTGAAAGACAAATTACACAAAAGTGCCTTAGCGCTTTCTGGCGGACAACAACAACGGGTCTGTATTGCCAGAGTTTTAGCTGTCGAACCAGCGATCATTTTACTGGATGAACCGACTAGTGCGTTAGATCCAGTTTCTAGTGGGAAAATTGAACGGATGTTGTTGGACTTGAAAGACGATTATACAATGATTATCGTTACACACAATATGCAGCAAGCTTCCCGGATTTCTGATAATACTGCTTTTTTCTTAAATGGCCACTTAATTGAACACGGCGAAACTCGCCAAATCTTTACCAATCCTCGTAAAAAAGAAACGGAAGATTATATTTCTGGACGTTTTGGGTAATTCATAGGTATAATAAGCTGTAAGATGGCAAATAGGAGTGGTAGCAAATGAGACGTGTATTCGAAGAAGAATTGAATGATCTACACATTCGCTTTTTTCAAATGGGAAAAGGAGTGAATGAAGCAGTCTATAAATCAGTTAAAGCTTTTGTGAATCATGATAAAGAATTGGCTAAAGAAGTTATCATAGGAGACAGGGTCATCAATAAGTACGAAGTAGACTTAGAAAATAGATGTTTTGAATTGATTGCTTTGCAACAACCTGTGACAACTGACTTGCGTAAAATAGTGACGATTATGAAAGCAAGCGCTGATTTAGAAAGAATGGGAGATCACGCAGTTAGTATTGCTAAGTCGACCATCCGAGTAAAAGGAAACAAGCGCGACTATGAGATCGAAGCTCAAATTGCTGAGATGTCGGAAAAAGTCAAAGTAATGGTTCAAGATGTCCTGGATGCATATGTAGTTTCAGATGCAGACAAAGCTGAAAAAGTAGCTTTAAGCGATGTAGCAGTTGATGATGATTTTAGAAAAATCTATCAAGCCTGCATTAAACAGATGAAAGCCGATCCGGAAATTGTTTTAGGTGCTTCCGACTATATGTTGGTAGCTGGATTTATTGAACGTATTGGCGATTATGTGACCAACATTTGTGAATGGATCATTTACTTAGATACAGGGAAAATGACTGAATTAAATACGAACAATAAAAATGACCGCCTGTTCAAAGGCCAGTAATGATAATAAAGAAGCTGTCTGCGAATTCAACGTATTAGAATTTGCAAACAGCTTCTTTATTTCTGGTTCTTTATTTTTTAGCGTTGGTAATAAAATTTCCTCCGGAATATGGCGTTGCTTGTGGAAAGCCATGGGACCGTTTTGAGCCAAAAAACGCATCTCAAAACTTACAATTGTCAAACTTAGCGTAAGGGCTAAAGCCTAACGCTAAGTAATTCTCTTTGTATCCTTTACATGGCTACAAGCAACTCCCTCTTCCTCCAGAAATGGTTGAGATGTATATCTAAATCATTTTTTCTGACCAACATCAAATGTTGTAGAACCCTATTTCTTATCTTTTTGGATCAACTTATTTTGGTTTGGATCAGCTGTTCATATAAAATAGCTGCTTGGAAAAATCTGATTTCTCACTGATTTTTAAGGTGTGTGCCAGTTGCCAGACATTACTTTAAAAAGAAATTGTGGTAAAATAATCATATGAATAAACACGCATATGTTGAGTCGTGTTAGTGAGGAGCAAGCAGATGGACCAACAGGAACCTTTATTACTAGATGACAAAACTATTCAAGAAGTCAGTAAACTTTTTAAAATCATTAGCGATCCCACACGAATAGCGATTTTATACTTATTAGAAAACCAAGAATTAAACGTAGGAACCATCGCAACCGTTATGAAGATGGAACAGTCGGCTGTTTCTCATCAATTAAAAGTATTGAAAACAGCTCGCTTAGTAAAATCCCGCAGAAAAGGCAAAAGTATGCTCTACAGCCAGATGGACCAACATGTGTATGGAATCTTAGACCAAGGAATCATCCATATCAATGAAGGTTAAAAAAGAAAGAAGACCATATTCCAACTCGATAAGAATTTTTGCTTCTATAGATGTTCTGTGTTAGACTAGTAAAAATTTGGTTAGGAAAGGATGAGTTCAATGGGAATGCATCAATACATTAAAAGTTTAAGCGATTTAGAAAGTATTTTTCGCTGCCCAGGAAAGTTTAAGTATGAAGAACACTCAGTTGCTGCTCATTCATTTAAAGTGACTAATATTGCTCAGTTTTTAGGAACAGTAGAGGAGCAAAGCGGAAAAACAGTTGATTGGCGTTCACTTTATGAAAAAGCTCTTAATCATGACTATTCAGAGTTGTTTATCGGTGATATCAAAACACCGGTCAAATACGCAACGCCACAATTAAGAGAGATGCTGGCAGATGTTGAAGAATCAATGACGGAGAATTTTATTAAAAATGAAATTCCAGCTGAATTTCAAGAAGCGTATTCAAAGCGTCTCAAAGAAGGAAAAGATGCAACACTTGAAGGAGAAATTTTATCTGTAGCTGATAAAGTAGATTTATTATATGAGTCTTTTGGAGAAATTCAAAAAGGCAATCCTGAAAGTGTCTTTACTGAAATCTATGAAGAATCTTTGAAGACCATTCTGCAATTTGATCATTTAAACAGTGTTCAATATTTTTTAAATGAAATCTTACCGGAATTATTAAGCGGCAACTTTACAAACCAGGCACAATTACAAGAAATATCGCAACGCATTTTAGCAGAATAAAAATCACGAACAAACGTTCGCTAAAAGAAAAAAGTGTGTTATAATAAACTAAAGAGATCTAAAATAGGAAGCACTTTGCTATCCTATTTTTTGTGATTTGCGTTAAACTAGAAGAACCCATTCTAATCTAGAAAAAGCAACATTAAAATTCACCATAAAAGGGAGAAACCAAATGCGAAATGATAAAATTGAAATTCATGGCGCCCGCTCACATAATTTAAAAAACATCGATGTAACTATTCCAAGAGACCAATTAGTTGTCCTGACAGGCTTGTCGGGTTCGGGAAAAAGTTCATTAGCGTTTGATACATTATATGCAGAAGGACAAAGGCGTTATGTCGAAAGTTTATCTGCCTATGCCCGGCAATTCCTTGGCCAAATGGATAAACCGGATGTTGACAGTATCGATGGATTAAGTCCAGCGATTTCGATCGATCAAAAAACAACTAGTAAAAATCCTCGTTCTACAGTGGGAACTGTCACGGAAATCAATGACTATCTGCGTTTGCTGTATGCACGAGTCGGTCACCCGATTTGTCCAAATGACGGAACTGAGATTACCAGTCAATCTGTTGAACAAATGGTAGACCGTGTTTTAGAATACCCTGAAGGTACCCGTGTTCAAATTTTAGCTCCTATTGTCGTCGAAAAAAAAGGCCAACATAAAAAAGTTTTTGATAAAATCAAAAGCGAAGGTTATGTGCGTTTGCGAGTCGACAAAGAAATGTATGATATTTCAGATGATATTGAATTAGAGAAAAACAAAAAGCATACCATTGAAATCGTCATTGACCGGATCGTCGTTAAAGAAGGGATACGTTCACGCTTATTTGACTCTTTTGAAGCAGCACTCCGTTTAGCAGAAGGATATGCACTTGCAGATATTATGGGCAAAGAAGAGGTTTTATTCAGTGAACATTATGCTTGTCCCTATTGTGGTTTTACGGTAGGAGAGCTGGAACCTCGTCTGTTTTCATTTAATGCTCCATTTGGGGCTTGTGAAGATTGTGATGGATTAGGAGTCAAGTTAGAAGTAGATATCGATTTGGTGATACCAGAAAAATCCATGACTTTACGAGAAGGCGCTGTGCTGCCATGGAAACCGATCAGTTCAAATTATTATCCACAATTATTAGAACAAGCATGTAAAAAATTTAATATTGATATGGATACACCGTTTGAAAAGTTGACTGAAAAGGAACAACGATTTATTTTAGAAGGATCTAATGGTGCCTTATTTCATTTCCACTATAAAAACGACTTTGGCGGCATTCGAGATGTGGATATTCCTTTTGAAGGCGTACTTCGCAATATTGCAAGACGCTACAAAGAAACCAATAGTGATTTTACAAGAGACCAAATGCGGTTGTATATGACTGAATTAACTTGTCAGACCTGTAAAGGGAAACGATTGAATCGTCAAGCATTAGCCGTAAAATTAGCAGATAAAGATATTGGCGAAGTCAGCGATTATCCCATTGAAGAGGCAATCGGCTTTTTTAGTGAATTGACGCTTTCGACACAAGAAAGTATGGTAGCAAAACCGATTTTGAAAGAAGTTCATGATCGTTTAAGCTTTTTGAGCAATGTGGGCTTGAATTATCTAACATTAAGCAGAAGAGCAGGGACATTATCTGGTGGAGAAGCGCAGCGAATTCGGCTGGCTACTCAAATCGGTTCGAATCTTTCCGGTGTGTTGTATATCCTAGATGAACCTTCTATCGGCTTGCACCAGCGAGACAATAACCGGTTGATTGATTCGTTGAAGAAAATGAGAGATCTAGGAAACACTCTAGTAGTCGTTGAACACGATGAAGATACGATGCTTGCTGCAGACTATCTGATTGATATTGGACCAGGCGCTGGTGAAAAAGGCGGCGAAATTGTAGCTTATGGAACACCGGAAGAAGTGGCAAATGATCCAAATTCTTTAACGGGTGCTTATTTATCCGGTAAAAAGTTTATCCCTGTACCAAAACAACGCCGAACAGAAGACAAAGGAGCTATACAGATTACAGGGGCAGCTGAAAATAATTTAAAGAACCTGTCTGTTAAGTTTCCTTTAGGTCGACTTGTAGCGGTTACGGGTGTTTCCGGATCTGGTAAGAGTACGCTAGTCAACGGAATATTGAAAAAAGCCTTATCTCGTGAACTCAACCGATCTAAACAAAAGCCTGGAAAATATACCAAGATGACGGGTTATGAAAAATTAGAAAAAATTATTGATATCGATCAAAGTCCAATTGGACGAACTCCCCGCAGCAACCCGGCCACTTATACTAGTGTGTTTGATGATATCCGAGACCTATTTGCTTCAACAAACGAAGCCAAAATAAGAGGATATAAAAAAGGACGATTTAGTTTTAATGTGAAAGGCGGCCGTTGTGAAGCTTGTCGAGGAGACGGAATCCTAAAAATTGAAATGCACTTTTTACCAGATGTGTATGTTCCATGTGAAATATGCCATGGCACACGGTATAATTCAGAAACATTGGAAGTACGGTATAAAGGGAAAAATATTTCTGAAGTACTCAATATGACGGTTGAAGAAGCGGTTATCTTTTTTGAGCACATTCCTAAGATACACCGTAAATTGCAAACCATCATTGATGTAGGATTAGGGTACATTACGTTGGGACAACCGGCCACAACATTATCCGGAGGTGAAGCCCAACGGATGAAACTGGCAAGTGAGCTGCATAAAAGATCAGACGGCAAGAATTTTTATATTTTAGATGAGCCTACTACGGGTCTGCACACAGAAGATATTGCCCGCTTATTAGAAGTGTTGAATCGCTTAGTAGAAGCGGGAAACACCGTTTTAGTCATTGAACATAATCTAGATGTGATCAAGACAGCAGATTATGTCATTGATCTAGGACCAGAAGGCGGAGCAGGCGGTGGAACGATCCTAGTGACAGGAACCCCTGAAAAAGTAGCAGAATCGACAGGTAGCCACACAGGTTATTATTTGAAAAAAATCTTGGCTAGAGACAATGCTCGTCAATAGAAAAGCTAGCAAATAAGTAGAAATAGTATGATTTACCAAGCAAAAGCGTCGCTCCAGCAGCTAGGAACGACGCTTTTTGTGTAGAATGATCTAGAAAATTTGGTTCTATTATTTTTAGTGTTGGTAAGAAGAATGAGTCTATTCCACAACTTGAAATTTTCGGAGGAATAGCGGCTCTTTGCAGCCATGTAAAGGATTCAATGCGAATTACGAAGCGGTTAGGCTTCGTTTGAGGCTTGAAAGGCTGGAGACATGAAAGGCTCCAGTCGTTCCCATGGCTCTTGCAAGCAGACGCGTAAATTCCGGAGGAAATTTCATTATTAAGCATGACCAACACAATTCGATAAAGAACCGAAAATTTATTTAGTAGTCTTTCGTTGGCTAAGCTTTTCCCTTTCATGTTAAAATAAAGATACAAAGAGATTCCGACTAAGTAACCATATGAAAATCGTTCTAAAGACCTATGACAAAAAGCTATTAGTCCAGCATAATAAAGACAGATCAAAAAAGCTTATGCACATAAATTATAGAACTGGCCACTTATAAAGTACTAGTAGATAGAACATCATAAGGAGGAACAATAACATGAAGGAAAGAGAAAGAATACTCGATCTAGTTAAACAAGGGATTATTTCAACTGAAGAAGCGCTTATCTTACTTGAAAATATTGCAAAAAAAGAAGGCGAAGAAGCAGTTAAAAAAGACCAATCAAATGTTCAAAAACCCATAGAACCTAAACAGCCTGCTTCTCCTGAGTCAAAACCTAAAGAACCTAGACCAGAAGATCCATCCGAAGAAAAACTTCAAAATGGGGAAGAAAAATATGCAGAAGAACAAGAAAAAGACCGGTTGCGTTTAGAAGCTATTCTAGAAGAACTAGCCAATGAAGCAACCAAATACTCTGTTGAATTAGACAATAAAAATGTGGAAATCACTGACGTTAAGGACCAGCTGAAAATAGCTAAAGAAAAGCGGATGGTCTTAGAGACTATGGAAGATTTAGATGAACTAGATGCAGAGAAAGAACCAGAATTAAAACAAATCAGCCATGAAATAGAAGAACTTGAAGCACAATTAGCCGATCATGAAGAAGAAAAAGAAAAGTTAACGGAGCAATTACGCTCGGTCAGACAAAAACAATGGAATTCACAAAAGAAACAATTAGCAGATAAGTTTGAATTGCCGGATGATTGGAAAGATGCAGCAAGTGAAACTATTAATCAAGTTAGCGGAAAAATGTCGGAAGTGGGAAATCAATTCGGCAAATTAATGAAAAACACGTTCTCTTCCGTAATGGAAAATGTAGACTGGAAAGACGTGAATGTGCGCGTCCCAGGTTTAGCCGTTACAAAATTTACTCATGAGTTTAATTATCCAGACAGCACAGCTTCAATTATTGATGTTAAAGTGGCTAACGGAGATGTGCTTTTCAAAAATTGGCAAGGCGAAGACCTTAAAATCGAAGCAGATATCAAATTCTATGGCAAAGTTGATTCAGATAATCCATTTGAAGCCTTTTTGAAACGGAGTACAATTGAAGTGACAGAAGAAAAACTGTTATTCCATGTTCCTAATAAACGGATTCGCTGTGATGTGACTTTTTATTTGCCAGAACGGACATATGACCATACCGCTGTTAAATTGCTGAATGGAAATGTTAAATTCGAAGAATTTGATGGAAAAGATGTCTATGCTAAATGCACGAATGGAAACATGTACTTTGAAAAGCTGACTGCTACCATGTTAGAAACAGAGGGTGTTAACGGAACGGTTACAGTGGTTGACAGCGATGTAAGAGATTTATTAGTCAATAGTATCAACGGCGGAATTGTGACACGCGGCAGTTTCCAAGGAGCAAACTTATCCACTGTCAATGGAACCGTTAAAGTGACGATTTCTGGAACAGATCTGCAACGCTTAGAAGCTTCTTCTGTTAACGGAACAGTTAAAGTTTCCGTACCAAAAGAATTGAGCATTGAAGGAAATGCAAAAAGCAACTTAGGAACTATCCAAAACCGGATGGAAAAAGTTGAAGTAACGAAAGAGAAAAAAGACCGGACAAATCAATTGCTTGAATTTAGACGTTATCAAGAAGGAACACCGGTTAGCATCATAGTCAGCACGACAACAGGAAATATTTTAATGAAAGACACGGAATAAAATAAACAACTTGGGAAATAGGGTGAGCCTTATTTCCCAGTAAACTATATAACTTTTAAGAGGTGAAGAAAATGAAAAAATTGACAAAATCAAGAGATAATCGATTAGTTAGCGGAGTATTAGGAGGGATAGCAGAATATTTTGGCTTTGATCCAAGTATTCTACGTATCATTTATGCAATTGCTATCTTTTTCGGAGTAGGTTCGCCTATTATTCTCTATATTATTTTAGCTTTGGTCATTCCTGAAGCACCTGGTTCAACACATTATGATGGATTCAATGGGTTTAATGGCATGCATTCTAGCAAAAAACCGCGTAAAGAAGCTGAAAAAGTAAAAGAAGCTGAAAAATCAAACGATGATGATTGGAGTGACTTTTAGTGAAGTTATGGCAAGGAGTTCTTATTAATGCCTTGTTGTTTCTAGCTTTATCAGGTTTCTTTCAACATTCCTTTTATGTGGCAAACATTTGGATAGCTTTAGCTGCCAGTTTAGTTCTTGCGTTATTGAATATGGCTGTCAAACCGATTTTGCTTCTCTTATCCTTACCCATCACGATTCTGACCTTGGGCTTATTTAGCATCATTATCAATGCAAGTATGTTAAGTTTGACTGCAGCGATCGTTGGCTCAGGGTTTCAATTTAGGACATTTGGAACGACAGTCATAGTGACGATTTTAATGTCACTTGCTAATACGCTGATTGGAAAACAACTTGGCAATAACAGATAGCAAAGAATACGAAATGAAGAAAGAAGGCAAGCTGAAAAAGCTTGTCTTCTTTTTTTAGCTAAAAAAATAGGGAATTCCTTTATTCATAGGGGGTAAAATGGTAAACTGAAAGGCATAAGCAGATTTTATGCAGAGGGATAAAAAAGTAAAATAAGAATCTGCTCAATGGAGCATAGAGGAGAATAGAGGATGACTAATAGCGTAACGGTAAAAGAATTAGTAGACTCTCTGAAGTTAACTGTACATAACGGAGAGGAATTTTTAAATCGCCCAATTATTACCAATGACCTTTCGCGTCCGGGACTAGAATTAACGGGTTATTTTAATTATTACCCACAAGAACGTTTGCAATTGTTCGGCAGAACAGAAATTTCATTCTCAGAACGAATGACGAGTGATGAACGTTTGCTGGTTTTCCGTCGAATGTGTCAACCGAATACTCCAGCGTTTTTAGTTTCGCGTAATTTAACTTTGCCGGAAGAATTGATTCAAGCCACTTCTGAAAAAGAAATTCCCTTGTTATCATCAGCGCATGCCACTACACGATTAGCCAGTAATGTCACGAACTTCTTGGAAGAAAGATTAGCTGAACGAAAATCTGTTCATGGTGTTTTAATCGATATTTACGGTATGGGAGTTATGATCACTGGAGATAGCGGTGTAGGGAAAAGCGAAACAGCGTTAGAGTTAATACAAAGAGGACATCGTTTAGTAGCGGATGACCGCGTAGAATTGCATATGATTGGAGAAAATAAAATTGTCGGTGAACCACCTGAAATCTTACGTAATTTAATCGAGATACGAGGAATTGGGATTATTGATGTAGCTAACTTATTTGGCGTAGGAGCGATTCGTCTAAGCAAAGTAGTGAATCTGATCGTTAATTTAGAATTATGGGATAAAAAGACTAAGTTTGATCGCCTAGGCAGTGGTGAGGAAAAAAGGCGTATTTTTGATGTTGATGTGCCGTTGATTTCTATTCCAGTCAAAACGGGACGTAACTTAGCTGTTATTATTGAATCAGCAGCGATGAACTATCGTGCAAAACAAATGGGATACAACGCTACGGAAACGTTTGAAAGAAATCTTGAAACGTTGATTAAACGTAATTCAGAAGAGATTTAAAAGAAAAAGGGGATTAGAAAATGAATGTTTTAGTTAATGCAATTGATCCAATCGCATTTTCATTAGGGCCTCTTGAAGTTCACTGGTATGGTGTAATTATTGCTGCTGCGATCTTTGTGGCTATCTTTTTGAGTATGAAAGAAGCAGAAAAAAAAGGACTTGAAGGAGACCATATAATTGATATGGCTCTGTGGGCTTTGCCAATAGCGTTTATTGGTGCACGTTTGTATTATGTACTATTTGAATTAGGTTATTATTTACAGAACCCTGATCAAATTTTAGCTATTTGGAATGGTGGTATTGCGATTTACGGCGGCTTGATCGCTGGTGGATTGACGGTGTATTGGTTTACTAAAAAAAGGGGGATCCCAATTTGGTTGGTACTCGATATACTTGCTCCTAATGTCTTATTAGCTCAAGCAATCGGACGCTGGGGAAACTTTATTAACCAGGAAGCGCATGGCGGCGAAGTAACTCGTAGTTTTTTAGAAAAGCTGCATCTGCCTGAATTTATTATTAATCAAATGAATATTAATGGCGTTTACTATCACCCTACTTTTTTATATGAATCTTTATGGAGTTTACTTGGTTTTGTGGTCATTCTCTTTTTACGCCGTCGAAAAAATTTGTTGCGTCGTGGTGAAGTAGCTTTGACTTATGTTTTATGGTATTCATTAGGCCGCTTCTTTATTGAAGGTTTGCGGACAGATAGCCTTTGGTTAGTAGATTGGTTGCGTGTATCTCAAGCTTTATCTGTAGTGTTGTTTATTGCTGCACTAGTTATTTGGTTTATCCGCTGTCAAGACTACCCGCCGGTGCCTTATTATTCAGCAGGCTTAACACCAGATGAAAAAGAAAGCACTGCTTCTGCTCATCCGGAAAAATAGGTGAAAGAGACTACTTGAAGAAAATAAGCTGGGTAATCAGCTGAGATTCATCAAAGACAGAAAGAACACAGAGGATTGCACTAAAAAAGCGAACATAAAACAAGTGAATAAGAGAAGGAAAAAGGAGATACAATAAAATGCCAAAAACAATCGCTGTGCTAGGGGCTGGTTCTTGGGGAACCGCCTTATCAATGGTACTCGAAGAAAATGGACACGAAGTTCGTTTATGGAGTCATAAACAGCAGCAAGTAGATGAAATCAACCAGACACATACAAATAAATCGTATTTGCCGGAAACGATTCTTTCAACAAGAATCAAGGCTTATTCAGATTTAGCGCAAGCACTTGAAGCAGTAGATGCTGTGTTGTTTGTTGTTCCGACTAAAGCTATTCGTGAGGTAGCCAGTAAAGTTGCCGGTTGTTTATCAGAACCGGTAGTCATTGTCCACGCTAGTAAGGGACTGGAGCAAGAAACACATAAGCGGATTTCTGTTATTTTGGAAGAAGAAATTCCTGTTGAAAAACGAAAAGCAATCGTTGCTTTATCTGGGCCAAGTCATGCGGAAGAAGTGGCAGTCAAAGATTTAACAACCATTACTTCTGCATCAGCCGATATGGAAGCAGCCATTTTTGTGCAAGATTTGTTTATGAATGATTATTTCAGGATTTATACAAATCAAGATATTATCGGAGTAGAGCTTGGAGCAGCTTTAAAGAATATTATTGCGGTAGGCGCTGGAGCTCTCCATGGTTTAGGTTATGGTGACAATGCCAAAGCGGCCTTAATGACTCGTGGCTTAGCAGAAATCAGCCGTTTAGGAGTAGCATTTGGTGCAGACCCGATTACTTTTCTAGGATTGAGCGGTGTAGGCGACTTGATTGTAACGTGTACCAGCGTCCATTCAAGGAACTGGCAAGCAGGAAACCTATTAGGGCAAGGAAAGACTTTAGCAGCAGTACTTGACCAGATGGAAATGGTAGTGGAAGGGATTTCCACTACTAAAGCTGCTTACGAGTTGGCACAGGAAAAAGAAATCGAGATGCCAATTACTGCAGCAATTTATAATGTATTGTATAATGAAGCAGATGTTAAAGAAGCTGTCGCCTCATTAATGACTCGCGGCGGAAAATCAGAAGGCTATTAGGCTAGTCAGATAGCTATCAAGTATTGGAGGAAAAATAAATGCAAAAAGTACGTAAAGCAGTCATTCCGGCTGCAGGATTAGGAACACGATTTTTACCAGCTACAAAAGCGATGGCGAAAGAAATGCTGCCAATCGTAGACAAACCTACCATTCAGTTTATCGTAGAAGAAGCTATTAATTCTGGAATTGAGGATATTTTGATCGTAACTGGGAAAAGTAAGCGACCTATTGAAGATCACTTTGATTCAAATCCAGAACTGGAAGAAAATTTAAGAGCAAAAGACAAATTGGCTCTATTGGAATTAGTCGAAGAAACAACGGGGTTAAACCTGTTCTTTGTTCGTCAGTCTTATCCGAAAGGTCTTGGGCATGCTGTTTTACAAGCGAAAGCATTTATTGGAAATGAACCGTTTGTGGTAATGCTTGGCGATGATTTGATGGAAGATGAAGTTCCGCTAACAAAACAATTGATTAATGGATACGATAAAACCCATGCATCTAATATCGCCGTCATGAAAGTACCTCATGAAGATACTTCTAAATATGGTATTATCGATCCCGAAGCACAAGTAGATGAAACTACTTATAACGTAAAACGTTTCGTGGAAAAACCAGCACCGGAAGATGCACCAAGTGATTTAGCAATCATTGGTCGTTACCTTTTAACACCGGAAATCTTTGAAATTTTAGAAAAACAAGAGCCGGGTGCTGGCGGTGAGATTCAATTGACGGATGCCATTGACACACTCAACAAGACACAACGCGTTTTCGCACACGAATTCAAAGGTACACGTTATGATGTAGGAGATAAGTTTGGGTTCTTAAAGACAAGTATTCAATATGGCTTAAAACACAATGAAGTTAAAGATGCTTTGCATGATTACATTATTGAATTAGGCCAAAAACTTGAAGAAGATGAAAAGTAACAATTTCAAATAGGAAAGAACGGGATGGAGACTTTTGTCTCCACCCCGTTCTTTTTTAGCTATTTTGGACAGACAGCCTATGATATAGTGAAAGTTTGTCTCTAATGCGTGTTTTTCGGACGAACAACCTATGATATAGTGAAAGTTTGTCTCTAATGCGTGTATTTTGGACGAACAACCTATGTTTTAGCAGTTATTTGTCTAAGTCTTGTGCTTTTTGGACGAAATATCCTGAATTACCATAAATACGTCCAACCTACACATAAAATAGCCGAGCTTTAAAAAAGTAGCAAGATTCGTTCTGTTGGAATAAATCACGTTGTTGGCGAGCCCATGGAGCTCTAAGGCTGTAAATGTGGTTAAAATAAAAATCGCCAATAAGAAAGACTGCTGTATCAGCATTTTCTTATTGGCGATTTATCATTTTTGGTATTTTGCGACTAATTAAAAAAATAAGAGAAAAAGTGCCTCAAACTACTGAAACAGTAGTAAAATATGGTTATCAGACTCATATAAGGAGGTCACTTTTCCCATGAATAGAATAACACAATTATCATTATTTGAAAACCATGAATTAGGCGATTTAGAAAAGTTGAATGATCTATTAACTGCATTACCGGATGAAAACCTGTTAACTGCATTAGAAGAAGAACGTGGAAAGGGCAGAAATGATTATCCAGTTCATACCATGTGGCGTGCTTTCGTAGCTAGTTTTGTCTTTCAACATCGCTCTGTCGCTTCTTTGATTCGAGAGTTGAAGCGGAATAGCCAACTCAGAGAACTATGCGGCTTTCAACCTCATTTTTCGCGCTCACAAAAAGGAAGGTATAGGGTTCAACTAGCTCCCACAGAAGCTGCTTTTTCTCGATTTTTAAAAAAGTTACTGCTCCATCAACACCTATTAGATGAGATGTTTACTGAATTGGTCACTACTTTATATGAAACACTGGATGGATTTGGGCAAACGTTAGCTTTAGATGGAAAAATCATCCCTTCTTATGCTACAAAACCAAATAAAAAAGTAGAACATGATGGCAGAAGAGATACTGAAGCAGATTTCACACTAAAACAATATACCACTACGACAGCCAATGGCGAGAAGATAACAAAGAAGAAAACATGGTTTGGTTATCGACTTCATTTAATCGTTGATGCAAATTATGAATTGCCTGTAGCCTACGAAGTGACTAAAGCATCTGAAGGCGAACCGACGGTCGCAAAAAGACTGATCAAACATTTTTCTACCTCACAAGCAAAACAGTGTGACTATCTTCTAGCTGACAGAGGATATGATGGAGCTCCATTATTAAGTCTCATTGAATCTAAAGAAATAATTCCCATTATTGATATTAAAAACCAGTGGGATAAAGATACGCTAACCAAACAATATCGAGATTCAGATTTGATTTATACGTATAATGGAGCCGTTTCCTATGTCGATGGAAAAGGAAATGAGATAAAGCTAGCGTATAAGGGATATGATAAGAAAACAGATTCTTTACGTTATGGATTTAAACCTCAATATCAGGATAACCGGCTTTTCAGAATAAAACGTGAAGAAGACAGACGTATATTTAACAAAGTCGCTAGGGATAGTTTTAAGTTCAAACGAATCTACAAAAAGCGAACCTCTATTGAGCGAGTAAATGGACGAATCGATCGAGATTACCTATTTGAGAATCATACGATACGAGGAAAAAAGAAACTGAATCTTTTTGTGACAATGACTTTTCTCATTATGTTAGCCTTTGCGAAAGATAAGATCAGTAAAAACCATCTAGCTCATCTAACTGCTTGGGTAGCTTAATTTTTTAAAAAATTAGAAGGGATAGTTTATTTGGCGTGCGCAAAAATAAAAGCGGAGTTAAAAAACAGACGCTTTTTTTACACAAACCATGGAATGAACTGACTACTTTTCGCTATTTTACAAATAATGAAGCCTACGGCTTATTTCTATGCTAGTTATTTTCACAAAAAATGGTACAACGTAATTTATTCTGTTGAAACCGGCCTATCAAAACAGTGTATCCTATGGTATACTTATTTATCAAAAATAGTTGTGCCAAAAGAGGGGGAAGCCATATGTCGAATAGACAAAATGAAACAGCTGTGATCATTCCATTTATACCAAATAGCGATTTTTATTTTCAACGAGGAATTAAAGCTTTTCAGAAAAATGATGTGGCACGTGCTAAGAAATACCTCTTGCGCGCAGTGACATTAAGTAAAAGTGAAGAAGAAAAAGTTTTTGCGCTGTGTCAATTAGCTATTTGTCATCAACATGTAGGAGAATTCAATCAATCAATAGAAATATTAAATGACTTAATTGAAAAAGATGGAGATATCTTTCCTGAAGCCTATTATTTTCAGTCCAATAATTACGCTTATATTGACGAATTAGAGACTGCTTTAGAATTAGTGTCGTTATATCTGGAGTTGGAACCAGATGGTGATTTTTTTGAAGAAGCAGAGGATTTAAAAGATGTGATTGAAATTGAGATGAAAAATTTTTAATGACTACTTACTTTTTGAAAGCATATAAGTAGCTAAAATACCTACCTGAGTATATAATGGGCAAAGAGAGAAAAGAAGTAAAGGAGATTGAATAATGCAAACAACAGAAAAAATTTATGATGTCATCGTTATTGGGGCAGGTCCTGGTGGATTAACGGCTGCACTTTATGCTTCTCGTTCTAACTTAGATACACTGATTTTAGAACGCGGTGTACCTGGAGGACAAATGATGAATACTGCTGAAGTAGAAAATTATCCAGGGTTCAATAGCATTACAGGACCGGAACTTTCCGACAATATGTACAAAGGCGCTAAGCAATTTGGAGCTGAACATGTATATGGCGATGTAAAAGAAATTATTGATGGCCATGAATACAAAACCATTATATCAGGGAAAAAAGAATATAAAACAAAGGCCATTGTTATTGCTACTGGTGCAGAACACCGTAAGCTAGCAGTCGCTGGCGAATCAGAGTACAATGGTCGTGGAGTTTCTTATTGTGCTGTTTGTGATGGAGCTTTTTTCCGTAATAAAGACTTGATAGTCGTCGGAGGAGGCGATTCAGCAGTTGAAGAAGGAACCTATTTAACTCAATTCGCTGAAAAGGTTACAATTATTCACCGACGTGATGAATTGAGAGCGCAAAAAATCTTGCAAGACCGAGCTTTTAAAAATGAAAAAGTTGATTTTATTTGGAATGCAGTTGTTGAAAATATTCATGGTGACGATATGAAAGTTACGGGTGTAAAGATTAAAGATACTGTAACAGGGGAAGAACGTGAAACTTCAGCTGATGGAGTATTTATTTATGTAGGGATCTTGCCTAACTCAGAAAGCTTTAAGAATTTGGGCATAACAGATGAAGAAGGCTGGATTATAACGGATGAACGCATGGAAACAACAGTACCGGGTATTTTTGCTGTAGGAGATGTCCGCTTGACACCCTTACGCCAAATAGCAACAGCAGTTGGCGATGGCAGTTTAGCTGGGGATAACGTGTTTCATTATATTGAAAGATTAAATGAAACTCTTGAAGCAGAAAAAGTAGCCAAAAATTAAAATTTATCAAAAGGCTGAAATAAAAGGTTCCAATTACTTTTATTTCAGCCTTTTTTCGTTGTAATTTCGTGAAAGAAAATAAGAAAAATGGTATACTTGGAAAAAGAATGAAAATGAATGAGAATAATTAACTAGCAAAGGATGATCATAATGACATGGGAAGAAACATATAAAGTTTGGGAAGATTTTGAACCTTTAGAAGAAACATTAAAATCGGAATTAACATCAATGAAAGGGGATTCAGAAGCGTTAGAAGATGCTTTTTACGCGCCGCTTGAGTTTGGTACTGCTGGTATGCGCGGAATAATCGGCGTAGGGATCAATCGAATGAACCAATATACTATTCGTCAAGCAACAGAAGGCCTGGCGTTGTTTATGGATAGTTTGGGAGAAGACACTAAAAAACGCGGTGTTGCTATTGCCTATGATTCCAGACACCAATCTCCTGAATTTGCGATGGAAGCAGCTAAAACATTAGGGGCTCATGGTATACCATCTTTCGTTTTTGAAAGTTTGCGTCCGACGCCTGAATTGTCATTTGCTGTACGTCAATTAAATGCTTATGCAGGCATTATGATCACTGCCAGCCATAACCCGGCAGCTTATAACGGTTATAAAGTATACGGAGAAGATGGCGGACAAATGCCGCCTAAAGAAGCGGATGCTTTAACAACTTATGTACGAAGCATCGAAAATAACCTGACAATTGATGTAGTATCAGAAGAAGTGCTAAAGGAAAAAGGACTGCTGACGATAATAGGAGAAGAGATGGATCAGCTTTACCTTGAACAAGTTAAAAAAGTAACGGTAAACCCTGATTTAGTGAAGCGAATGAGCAAAAAAATGAAACTCGTCTTTACACCTTTGCATGGTACTGGACAAATGCTAGGAGAACGTGCTTTGGCTAATGCAGGATTTGAAGGGATTACAGTCGTACCTGAACAAGCGGTTGCGGACCCTGAATTCTCAACAGTAAAATCTCCAAATCCAGAAGAGCCTGGTGCTTTTGAATATGCTCTTCGTTTAGGAAAAGAAATTGATGCCGATATTCTGGTTGCTACAGACCCAGATGCAGACCGGTTGGGAATTGCCGTCAAGACGACCGTTGGGAATTATGAAGTTTTAACGGGGAACCAAATTGCCAGCTTAATGCTGTATTACTTATTAAAAGCTCAAAAAGATGCAGGAGCACTGATTGAGGACGGGGTAGTCTTGAAATCAATTGTTTCAAGTGAATTGCCAACGGCTATTGCTGAGCATTTTGGCATGAAAATGGTAGATGTTTTAACCGGATTTAAATTTATTGCTGAAAAAATCAAGCAATATGAAGAAGATAAGAGTCAAACGTTCTTATTTGGTTTTGAAGAAAGTTATGGGTATCTAGTTAAACCTTTTGTACGAGATAAAGATGCTATCCAAGCTTTAGTCTTAATTGCTGAAGTAGCCGCTTATTATAAAGAACAAGACAAAACTCTTTATGACGGTTTACAAGATATTTTCCATGAATTTGGACACTATAAAGAAAAAACAATCTCTATTACGATGGAAGGAATTGAAGGTTCTGAAAAGATTAAAGCGTTAATGGCTAAATTCCGAAACGAATCTCCAAGAGAATTTGCGGGCATTGGGGTAGAATGTGTAGAAGATTTTGAAAAAAGAGAGCGTACTTATCAAAAAGGGATGAAAGAAACAATTGATATGCCTTCTTCTAATGTGTTGAAATACAAAATGGTAGACGGCAGTTGGCTGGCGATTCGTCCTTCTGGAACAGAACCAAAAATTAAGTTTTATATTGGCTCTTATGCAGATTCAGCAATAGAAGTGAAAAGAAAAATTGATGACTTTGAAGCTACAATTGATATTATTATAAAAAACTAAAAAATAACGGTAGAAGTGGTTTAAAAGTGCAGGCTTTTAAACCACTTTTTAATATAGAAGAAAAACGATATTAAAGCGAACTTCACTATACATGACACGCCCGGAATGTTATAATAGAGAAAGTGGATTTTTAGAACGTGAAATTTGAAGGAGAGAACCAACAATGGTAGAGAATTTACAGCTGGTTATTATTACAGGTATGAGTGGTGCAGGGAAAACTGTGGCCATGCAAAGCTTTGAAGACATGGGATACTTTTGTGTGGATAATATGCCGCCAAGCTTATTGCCGAAATTTTGGGAATTGGTTAGAGAATCAGGAAAATTAACTAAAATTGCGTTGGTGATCGATTTACGAGCACGTGCTTTTTTTGATGAAATTATGACTGCATTAGAAAGTATGGACAATACAAATTTGATTACGACAAAAATTTTATTTTTAGATGCAAACGATGAAGAATTAGTTTCACGCTATAAAGAAACGAGACGGACTCATCCATTAGCTATGAATGATCGCGTCTTAGAAGGAATAAAAAGAGAACGCGAATTGTTAAAAGATATTAAAGGTCGGGCACAAAAAGTAATCAATACGACTGATCTATCTCCTCGTCAATTAAGAGAAGAAATTCATTCAGCTTTTATTAAAAAGGGAGAAGCAGATCTGTTTCGTGTAGAACTGATTTCATTTGGTTTTAAATACGGCTTGCCGATAGATGCAGATGTGGTGATGGATGTACGTTTTTTACCTAACCCGCACTATGTTGATGACCTACGTCCTTTAACAGGGATGGACGATTCTGTTTATGATTACGTGATGAAACAACCGGAAACAGAAGTATTCTACCGTAAATTTACCGATTTATTAGACACGATTTTACCTGGTTATAAAAAAGAAGGTAAAAATAACGTTACGATCGCTATCGGCTGTACAGGCGGCAAACATCGGTCAGTTGCTCTTTCAGAACGTATTGGACAAAAAATTAAAACAGATGGATATCCGGTCCATATCACCCATCGGGATAAAGATAAAACTAAGGAGACGGTTAATCGCTCATGATGAACGAAAGAAAAGGCAGAAGACCTAAAATAGTGGTAATTGGTGGAGGAACCGGACTTCCTGTTATCTTACAAGGGTTGAAAGCTAAACATGCAGAAGTAACAGCGATAGTGACAGTAGCTGACGATGGGGGAAGCAGCGGGACTTTGCGCAACTATGCAAATGTAGTGCCGCCTGGAGATATTCGAAATGTATTGGTTTCCCTATCTAATATTCCTCATCTCCAAAAAGATATTTTTCAATACCGTTTTGATACAGCAGATAACTTTTTAGCCGGTCATTCAATTGGCAATTTAATTATTGCGGCGATGGCTGAAATGCATGGCAGTATCTTTGAAGCTATTCAGCTATTGGCAAAAATGATGGGCGTTGATGGACATGTTTACCCTGCTGCAGAAGAGCCATTGAATTTACACGCGGTTTTTGAAGATGGCACGCAGGTTGTGGGAGAATCGAAAATAGCTAAAGAAAGTAAGAAAATTGACCGTGTGTTTGTTACGGCTACTGAAGATAATCACGAAGTAAAAGCTTCTCGCAAAGTTCTTTCTGCTATACGAGAAGCGGATATGGTTGTCTTAGGACCTGGCAGTTTGTTTACCAGCATTCTGCCTAATTTAATGATTGGCGATTTAGGAGCAGCTGTATCTGAAACAAAAGCTGAAGTCGTCTACATTTGCAACATTATGACACAATTGGGTGAAACAGAAAACTTTACAGATGCAGATCATGTGGCTGTTTTGCACAAGCACCTAGAGAAGAAATTTATTGATACCGTACTCGTTAATACCGAGCATGTTCCAGAAGATTATATGAACCGCGAAAGATACGAAGAATACTTAGTTCAAGTAGCACATGATTTTAAAGGGCTGTCTGAAGAAGTGCCGCGAGTTATCTCAAATGGATTTCTTCAGCTAAGAGACGAAGGGGTTTTTCATAATGGGGATAAAGTAGTAGAAGAACTGTTTAATTTTGCCTATGAAAACAATCGTACTCGTTTGGCCAAAATTTAATAACTTCTATTGAACTGATTAGAAAGAAGGCGAACGAGTTGTCTTATGCTTCAGAAGTAAAAAAAGAATTGACCCAACTAGAAGTACACCGAGAACATGCACGAGCGGAATTAGCAGCATTGATTCGGATGAATGGAACGGTCAGTTTAGTGAACAAAAAATTTGTTTTGAATATTCAAACAGAAAATGCTGCGATAGCCAGAAGAATTTATGTCTTGTTGAAAGACCATTTTGCTGTTGAAAGTGAATTGTTAGTAAGACGAAAAATGAAATTAAAGAAAAATAATGTTTATATTGTACGGTTAAAAAAAGGTACTCAAAAAGTATTATCTGATCTTTCTATTATGGATGAAGCGACGATCCATAGTCATGTCCCAGAAGAAATCATGACAAATTCTCAAAAAATGCGTTCTTATTTAAGAGGTGCATTTCTAGCTGGTGGATCTGTTAATAATCCTGAGACTAGTCGGTATCATTTAGAAATTTATTCTAATTATGCTGAGCACAATCATGATGTCTGCCAAATGATGAACTATTTTGGGATAAATGCTCGTACATTGGAAAGGCGCAACGGCTATATTACCTATTTAAAAGAAGGTGAAAAGATTGCTGACTTTTTAGCCTTGATAGGTGCTACAAGTGGGATGTTGAAATTTGAAGATGTACGAATTGTTCGAGATATGCGAAACTCTGTTAATCGTTTGGTAAATTGCGAAAATGCAAACTTAAATAAAACCATCGATGCAGCAGGCAAGCAGATCGAAAGCATTCAGTATATTGATGAGATGATGGGATTAGATAAATTGCCGGAAAAATTGCAAGAAATTGCTTTGGTTCGTCTGGAAGCACCTGAAGTCTCATTAAAAGAATTAGGTGAAATGATTCCGAGTGGTCCTATCAGTAAATCTGGCATTAACCATCGTTTACGAAAGCTGAATGAGATTGCTGAAAAGTTACGCAATAAAAATACTGCTGTTCAACAAAAATAAACATACCAGATAAAACTGAAAAAGTTTTATCTGGTATGTTTTATTAAGCTTCAAAACGTTTCCGTTTTGAAGAGGCGGGAATCGAAAGTGCTTCACGGTACTTGGCTACTGTCCTGCGAGAAATTTCAAGACCGTCTGTTGTAAGAATATCAACAATTTTTTGGTCAGATAAAGGTTTTTGTTTATCTTCTGCTTCTATTAATTGAGCGAGTTGTTGTTTAACTTGTTCGGAAGAAACACTCGTTGACGCTTCCGCCAGCGAAGATTCTCCTTTTTTAAAAGATAAGGCATTCGTAAAGAAATGCTTTAATTCAAAAATGCCGAAAGAAGTTTCTAAATATTTTCCATTGACTGATCGGCTGACTGTTGATTCGTGAATGTCCAGTTCCGTGGCGATTTCTTTTAAAGTCAACGGCTGTACAGGGTGTTCCGGCAGAATGAAAAAATCTCTTTGCTTTTCTACAATTGCCGTTCCTACTCTTAAAATGGTGTCTCCGCGTTGGATAAGACTGCGTTTGAGCCACTCGTACTCAGCACGCTTTTCTTTTATAAATGTTGTAACATCTTTATCTTTTACTTGGAGCATATCTTCATAGTAGTCTTTTTGGAACGAAATAACGGGCAACCCTGATTTAACAGAAATAACATTCAGTTTTTCAGACTGTATTTCAATAAACAAATCAGGTTTGAGAAACTGTTCGATTTCTCCATTAAACAGAGCACCGGGATAAGGAGTTAGGTTTTGGACAAAATCTGAAATAAGTTGTAATTCATTTAATGAGATATCTATCTTCCGAGTGATTTCTTTCCATTTTCGATTAGCAAACAAATCAAATTCTTCTTCTAGAATGAGATAAGCCATATTTGGTGCAGTTTCATCTCGTTCTGTTTGAAGCATCAGACATTCTTGCAGGTTTCTGGCCCCTACACCTGCTGGTTCTAATTGTTGGAGCAGAGTCAGAGCATCTAAAAGCTGGATAGGTTCTGCATGGGTTATGCGTGCAGCATCTTCTAATGAAACGGTTAAATAGCCATTAGTGTCAAGATACTCACTAAGCCATAAGACTAGCTCTCGTAAATAAGTATCGCGCATGGTCAAATGAATTTGTTCAGATACATATTCAAATAAAGATAAATAAGTATCAGGAATTTGATTCATATAATTTGTTTCCTCATCATCTCGATTATAAATCCTTGTTTTGGCGACAGGAGAAGATAAAGACTTTACCGTTGACTGTTCTGACGGCACAGTGACTTCAATTAAAGGGTTTCCCAAAGCTTTTTGATTTAAAAAAGATACTAAATCTTCTTGATTGTACTGTAGCATTTGAATAGATTGTTGGAGTTGTTGTGTCATAGCCATCTTTTGAACTTGATTTTGTTGGGGTGTGAAATTTTGTTCGAATTTCATGTGACGATCTCCTTATATAAACTATTTATATGTATTTATCATACCACAAAGGTACACGTTAATCTTTTGCTCTACTAAAAAGTCTTGTTTTTTTATTCGTTATCGGCTAAACTATAGTAGTTGATGAATTTGTACAGTCTCCTTAGTGTAATGGATATCACGTAAGATTCCGGTTCTTGAGATGGGGGTTCGATTCCCTCAGGAGACATCTCCAAGGTGGTTTATCGTCGGCTTAATAAAGTTTTCGAAAGTTCGCCGCAAGATTATCGCAAAATAATTAAATACCCGGAACATAGTTTCCCGATGACTTTACTTTAAAAGAAAAAACTTTCAACTTTTTCTTTTTATTTCTATGGCTAAAGTACTTTTGTGAAATAGGATATTGAACGATTAGAGGCGAATTCTAATCGCTTTTTTTATTGGTTCTACAACATTTGATGTTGGTCAGCAAAAAAATGATTTAGATATACATCTCAACCATATTCCGGAGGAAATTTTATTACCAACGCTAAAAAATAAAGAACCTTTTTATTTAAAAAAAGCAGTCAATTTATTTGACCTTTGTTGACCAAAAGAGTAAAATACAATTTAGTAAGACTATATAAAGTTTGTGTTACAATAAAAAGAACACCACTTTAAGGAGGAAAACAATTTATGAACTTAGTACCTACAGTAATCGAACAATCGCCAAGAGGCGAACGTGCTTATGATATTTATTCACGTTTATTAAAAGATCGCATTATTATGTTGAGTGGTCAAATTGATGACAATGTAGCCAACTCTGTTATTGCTCAATTGTTATTCTTAGATGCTCAAGATTCTGAGAAAGATATTTTTGTTTACGTTAATTCACCAGGCGGAAGTGTCACAGCTGGTTTAGCTATTTATGATACAATGAACTTTATTAAAGCAGATGTTCAAACCATTGCAATGGGAATGGCAGCTTCAATGGGAAGTTTCTTATTGACAGCAGGAACAAAAGGAAAACGATTTGCTTTACCAAACGCTGAAATTATGATTCATCAACCGTTAGGCGGAGCACAAGGACAAGCAACTGAAATTGAAATTGCTGCACGTCACATCTTAAAAACGCGTGAACGTCTAAATAAAATTTTAGCAGAACGTACAGGACAACCGATTGAAGTAATTGAACGAGACACAGACCGTGATAACTTCATGAGTGCAGAAGATGCGAAAGCTTACGGTTTGATTGACGAAATCATGGAAAACAATTCTGAATTAAAACAATAAGAAGAGACTGCCTAACCAGGAACAGTTAATTTAAAAAACGCAGAAAGTCCCACCAAAAAACATTTGGTAGCTTTCTGCGTTTTTTTGCTATTTGATAAGAAACAGCTAAAATAGATTCTATTATTTTTAGTGTTGGTAAGAAGAATGAGTCTATTCCACAACTTGAAATTTTCGGAGGAATAGCGGCTCCTTGCAGCCATGTAAAGGATTCAATGCGAATTACGAAGCGGTTAGGCTTCGTTTGAGGCTTGAAAGGCTGGAGACAAGTAAGGCTCCAGTCGTTCCCATGGCTCTTGCAAGCAGACGCGTAAATTCCGGAGGAAATTTCATTATTAAGCATGACCAACACAATTCGATAAAGAACCCTAAAACAGAATGGTAGTACTTATAAAAGATCGATTTTCAAGAAAGTGGAATCGAAAAAATAACAATTAACAGAAAATGCCTGTATACTATTAAGTATTAAAAGATAAAGGAGATTCTTAAGTATGGATATTAGTAAAATCAAAGCAAACGAAGTTGATACAACTTATGGATTTAAAATCGGCAATCCAGAAGCACCTGTAAAAATAATAGAGTTTATAAACTTGCGCTGTCCTTACTGCAAACAATGGTATGAGGAATCGAAAGAGTTGTTAGCAGAATATGTTGCAGCAGGCAAAGTTCAACGAATCATTAAGCACTTTGATAAAGAAAAACCAAGTCTAGCAAAAGGAAATGTAGTTCATCATTATTTAGATTATACGCATCCTGAAAAAGCTTTAGAAGAAATGGATTACTTTTTTGAAAAGCAAGATGAGTGGGGCGATTTAGGAGGAGCAGCTGACGTCGAAGCTTACGTTGAAGAAAAACGAGGTCTATCTTTAAATCCAAACGAAAAAGAAATCAATGGCATCATAGAAGAAGCTGGCCGTGCTAATGTGGTATTTGTACCTACCATTTTTATTGGCGATGAAATTTTTGACGAACACATTACGACGAAGGAATTAAAAGATTTGATTGAAGCAGAATTAAAGTAAGAGCAATAAGAAGAAATAAAAACTGAACAAACAAGCAGTTAAAAAATCTATCTTTCGTTCTTAGCGGTTTTTTTGATAGAATAAGCAAGGAAAAAACAATAAAGAATACAAATAGCTGTAGAAAATTTATTGATTTCATATTGAACCTTTATAGTTGAAAGTTGTTAGGCGAAATGGTAAAATAAACAATGTAAGAGATGAACGCAGTCAGTTATTTTGTGCTGCTAGAGAGAACAAGTTTAAAGCATACAGTTAACTGAATGTCTTGTCTCACGTGATTCTCTTGTTTTTTTAGGTAAGAAGGGTCGCTAAACGACTCACCTGGTCGTAAAATGACCCGGTCAGGAAGAGGTTTCTCATGCAAGATGTATTGTCTATTATTGAAAAAGTAGCACCGGACATTATGGATACACTCAGAGGACGTTACCAGATTTTACGCAATATTTATTTAGTGGGCCCTGTAGGTCGGCGTGTATTAGCTGGTAAAATGAATATCACTGAGCGCGTACTGAGAACTGAAGTTGATGCTTTAAAAAAGCAAAACTTAGTCCAAACATCCAAGTTGGGTATGCAGCTAACCGCTAACGGAGAAATTGTATATCATGAACTGGATCAAATGATGGGACAACTACTTGGGATGCGCGCAAAAGAGAATCAATTAGCTACCTATTTTCAAATAGAACATTGTGTGATTGTCTCTGGGGATTCAGAAGAACAGGCTAAAGTCCAAGAAGAACTAAGCCGAGCGACGATGGATGCCTTAAAACTCTTACTGCCTGAAGGAAATAATATTGTGGCAGTTATGGGTGGAACAACAATGGCTGAAGTTGCCAATCATATGGATGAAAGTCTTTCTTATCATCGCGAGCTTGTATTCGTACCAGCAAGAGGTGGGCTAGGTGAAGCAGTTGACATCCAGGCTAATGCTGTCAGTGCTCAAATGGCTAAAAAAACGGGCGGGAAAAACCGTGTTCTTTATGTACCGGAACAAGTAAGTGAAGAAACATATAAACCACTTCTACAAGAACCAGAAATCAAAAAAACGCTGAAACTGGTTAAACAAGCTAATTGTGTATTGTACAGCATTGGAAATGCCTTACACATGGCAGAGCGCAGAGGGATGAGCCAAGAAGCTCTAGCTCTGATTAAAGAAAAAGCAGCAGTTGGAGAGGCTTTTGGAGAATTCTACAACCAAAAGGGAGAAGTCGTTTATAAAATCCCTCGTATTGGTATGCAATCACAAGATCTTGCGCAGATTTCTAGCGTGATCGCGATTGCCGGTGGGAAATCTAAAGCTGAGGCAATTGAAGCTTATATGAAAAGAGCACCCGCTCAGACGTGGTTGATTACAGATGAAGGTGCCGCTAATCAGATTTTAAGAGGGATAACCCTTTAAAATAAAATTTTTACGATTCCTAAAGGAGGAAATTTAGTTATGACAGTTAAAGTAGGTATTAATGGGTTTGGACGTATTGGACGTCTTGCTTTCCGCCGTATTCAAGAAGTAGAAGGTATTGAAGTAGTAGCAATCAATGACTTGACAGATGCAAATATGTTAGCTCATTTATTGAAATACGATACAACTCAAGGTCGTTTCAACGGTGAAGTAGAAGTTAAAGATGGTGCTTTTGCAGTTAACGGAAAAGACGTAAAAATCTTAAGCAACCGTAACCCTGAAGAACTTCCATGGGGAGAATTAGGCGTAGAAATCGTTTTAGAATGTACTGGTTTCTTCACAACTCAAGAAAAAGCTGAATTGCACTTGAAAGCTGGAGCTAAAAAAGTTGTTATCTCTGCACCAGCAACTGGTGACATGAAAACAATCGTTTACAACGTAAACCATGAAACTCTTGACGGATCTGAAACAGTTATTTCTGGCGCTTCATGTACAACTAACTGTTTAGCTCCTATGGCACAAGTCTTAAACGACAAATATGGTATCGTTCAAGGATTGATGACAACTATTCATGCTTACACAGGTGACCAAAACACATTAGATGCTCCACATCCAAAAGGCGACTTCCGTCGTGCTCGTGCTGCAGCAGCTAACATCGTTCCTAACACAACTGGTGCTGCTAAAGCAATCGGTGAAGTTATTCCTGAATTAAAAGGTAAATTAGACGGAGCAGCACAACGTGTTCCTGTACCAGCTGGTTCATTAACTGAATTAGTGACTGTTTTAGACAAAAAAGTAACTGTTGAAGAAGTTGACGCAGCTATGAAAGCAGCTTCAAACGAATCTTATGGTTACACTGAAGATGCAATCGTTTCTTCTGATATCTTAGGAATGACTTTTGGTTCATTATATGACGCAACTCAAACTAAAGTAATGACTGTTGGAGACAAACAATTAGTTAAAACTGTTGCTTGGTACGACAACGAAATGTCATACACTGCACAATTAGTACGTACTTTAGAATACTTTGCTAAATTAAGCCACTAATTTTAAAGAACAGTAGAACGTTTTGATAAGCGGGGGAGCAGCGCGCTTCCCTGCTTTTCTTTTTTGATTAGAAAATTGAAATTGAGGAGGATCTCTCAATGGTAAAAAAAGTAGTAACTGATTTAGAGTTGAAAGATAAAAAAGTTTTAGTCCGTGCCGACTTTAACGTTCCAATGAAAGACGGAAAAATTACAAACGACAACCGTATCCAAGCTGCATTACCGACTATTCAATATATTATGGAACAAGGCGGAAAAGTGATTCTTTTCTCTCACTTGGGTAAAGTGAAAACAGAAGAGGACAAAGCGGACAAAAGTTTGCGTCCGGTTGCTGAACGTCTAAGCGAATTGCTTGGCAAAGATGTTACTTTCGTTCCTGAAACGCGAGGAAAAGAATTAGAAGATGCTATCGCTGCTTTAAAAGATGGGGATGTATTGCTTTTCGAAAATACGCGTTTTGAAGATATTGATGGTAAAAAAGAAAGCAAAAACGACCCTGAGCTTGGCAAATACTGGGCTAGTTTAGGCGATGTATTTGTAAACGATGCTTTTGGTACGGCTCACCGTGCTCACGCTTCAAACGTAGGTATCGCTTCAAATATTGAATCTGCTGCCGGTTTCTTGATGGAGAAAGAAATCAAATTCATCGGCGGAGCAGTTGATGAACCAAAACGTCCATTTATAGCTATTTTAGGCGGAGCAAAAGTTAGCGATAAAATCGGCGTCATCGAAAATTTATTGGATAAAGCAGATAAAGTTTTGATCGGCGGCGGAATGACTTATACCTTCTATGCAGCTAAAGGAATCGACATTGGGAAATCATTAGTTGAAGAAGATAAAATCGAATTAGCTAAGAGCTTGATTGAAAAAGGCGGCGACAAATTGATTTTGCCAGTCGATTCAGTAACAGCTCCTGAATTTAGCAATGACGTCCCAAATGAAATCCATGAAGGTGCTGTACCAAGCGATCAAATGGGGCTTGATATTGGACCGAAAACAATTGAATTATTCGCCAACGAATTAAAAGGTGCTAAAACAGTTGTATGGAATGGTCCAATGGGCGTATTTGAAATGTCAAACTATGCTAAAGGTACGATTGGTGTTTGTGAAGCCATTGCTGGTTTAACAGATGCAACAACTATTATCGGCGGTGGAGATTCTGCAGCAGCAGCTATGGAATTAGGATTCGCAGATCAATTCACACACATTTCAACTGGTGGCGGCGCTTCTCTAGAATACCTAGAAGGCAAAGAATTACCAGGAGTAGCGTCAATTTCTGAAAAATAAGTTTATTTTGAGTCAATGAAAGGAAGTTATTCTTTATGCGTAAACCAATTATTGCAGGTAACTGGAAAATGAATAAAACAGCTTCAGAAGCATTAGCTTTTGTTGAAGCTGTCAAAGCAAATATCCCTTCACCAGATGTGGTGGATTCAGTTGTAGGAGCACCAACTTTATTCTTACAAGAATTAGTGAATGCAGCAAAAGGCACAGATTTAAAAATCGCAGCACAAAACAGCTACTTTGAAAATTCTGGAGCTTTCACTGGCGAAACGAGTCCAGCAGCTTTAAACGATATCGGAGTAGATTATGTGATTATCGGTCATTCTGAACGCCGTGAATATTTCCATGAAACAGATGAAGATATCAATAAAAAAGCTCATGCTATTTTCAACAATGGGATGACTCCAATCATTTGTTGTGGTGAAACGTTAGAACAACGCGAAGCTGGGCAAACAAATGAATGGGTAAGTGGACAAATCAAAGCTGCAATCGAAGGCTTATCTGAAGAACAAGTAGCTCAATCTGTTCTTGCTTATGAACCTATCTGGGCAATTGGCACAGGTAAATCTTCTACTTCTAAAGATGCAAATGATACATGTGCAGTGATCCGCGAAACGATCGCTAAAGAAGTATCTCAAAAAGCTGCTGACGCAGTTCGTATCCAATACGGCGGCAGTGTAAAACCAGAAAACATTGCAGAATATATGGCTGAATCAGATATTGATGGAGCTTTAGTCGGCGGTGCAAGTTTAGAAACAGAATCTTTCTTAGCATTATTGGGGGCTATTAAATAATGAGTAAATCACCAGTAGCCATCATTATTCTTGATGGACTTGGATGGCGTAACGAAGTAATGGGCAATGCGGTAGCACAAGCAAAAAAACCTAATTTCGATCGTTATATGGCAACATATCCTCACAGTCAATTGAAAGCTTCCGGCTTGGATGTTGGACTTCCAGCAGGCCAAATGGGAAATTCTGAGGTTGGACATACCAATATTGGTGCTGGACGTATTGTTTATCAAAGTTTGACCCGAATCGATAAAGCAATTGAAGAAGGCGAATTTCAAACAAACCCTGTTTTAAGCAGTGCAATGAATCAAGCGGTTGAAAAACAATCAGCTTTGCATTTGTTCGGACTTCTATCAGACGGTGGAGTTCACAGCCATATCAAACACTTGATTTCTTTGATTAAAACAGCCAAAGAAAAAGGTGTAGGCAAGGTGTACGTTCATGCTTTTCTTGATGGACGCGATGTAGCACCTAATTCAGGTATTGGTTATGTTGAACAATTAGAAAAAGCCATGAAAGAAATTGGAGCAGGTGAAATTGCGACAGTTTCTGGACGTTTTTATGCAATGGATCGCGACAAACGTTGGGAACGTGTTGAAAAAGCGTACAATGCAATCGCTCATGGCGAAGGTGTTAAAGCACATAGTGCCATGGAAGCTGTTGAAACCAGCTACGCTTCAGAAAAATTTGACGAATTCGTGATTCCGACAGTAATTGAAAAAGACGGCAAACCGGTAGCAACAATTGAAGACAATGATTCTATTATCTTCTTTAACTTCCGCCCTGACCGTGCTATTCAATTATCGAATGCCTTTACAGACGACGAGTGGGAACACTTCGATCGCGGTGTAAGAGCTGAAAATGTTAAATTTGTGACAATGACACTTTACAACCCAAGCATTAAAGCAGAAGTTGCTTTTGAACCAATCGCATTAAAAAATGTCATTGGAGAAGTTCTTTCTAATGAAGGTTTATCACAATTACGAATTGCAGAAACTGAAAAGTATCCGCATGTCACTTTCTTTATGAACGGTGGACGTAATGAAGAGTTTCCAGGAGAAAATCGTATTTTGATTCCTTCTCCAAAAGTAGAAACATATGATTTAAAACCTGAAATGAGTGCTTATGAAGTAACGGATGCATTAGTAGCTGATATTGAAGCAGACAAATCCGATGCGATCATTTTAAACTTTGCTAACCCTGACATGGTTGGCCACTCAGGTATGTTAGAACCAACGATCAAAGCAATCGAAGCAGTAGACGAAAACTTAGGACGTGTAGTAGATGCGATTATTGCCAAAGATGGCTATGCTATCATCTTTGCTGACCACGGTAATGCAGATACAATGATCACTCCAGAAGGAAAACCGCATACTGCTCATACAACTGTTCCGGTTCCAGTAATCGTAACGAAAAAAGGTGTTACGTTACGTGAAGATGGACGTTTGGCAGATATTGCACCAACGATGTTGGACTTGTTAAACATTAAAAAACCAGCAGAAATGACTGGAGAAAGCCTTATCCAAAAATAAAGGAAGCGAAGTGCTTTCGCCCAGCTCAGACAGAAAATTAGAAAAATTCCCGCAAAAGGCTAAAAGCCTTGAGGATAATTTCATCTTTTTTCCGAATGTCTAGCGTTCGCAGCTTAACTATAAGGTTACGAAAAACACTGAACAAGCTTGAATAATGGTAATGGATTCTATCTATTTAACCTCAATTCTTTCATTTTCGTCTAACTTATTTGCGCAGATAAGTGTGTATAATTTTGATCATTCACGGTAGGCTTCATTGAAAAAGAATGGGAATAAGCTGCAGCTTACTCATCTATTATCTTTAATGGAGTTGAATGAAAGAACTTATATGAAGATGGGGAACAAATGTGAAATAGTGGAAATACATTGCATCTTAAGCGGAATTTAACTAAAATGAAACCATGGATAATATATCCTAGGTAAAAATTATTGAAACTCAAAGGAGAGAAATAAAAATGCCATTTATTACAGATATTTTAGCACGTGAAGTATTAGACTCACGCGGCAACCCAACAATCGAAGTAGAAGTTTACACAGAAAGCGGCGCATTTGGACGCGGTATGGTTCCTTCAGGTGCTTCAACAGGAGAACACGAAGCAGTTGAACTACGTGATGGCGACAAATCTCGTTACGGCGGAAAAGGTGTTTTGAAAGCTGTAGATAACGTAAACAACATTATCTCAGAAGCTATTCTTGGTTTCGATGTACGTGACCAAATGGCAATCGATAGAACAATGATTGAATTAGACGGAACTCCTAACAAAGGAAAATTAGGAGCAAATGCTATTTTAGGTGTTTCTATTGCTGTTGCACGTGCAGCTGCTGACTATTTAGATCTTCCTTTATACCAATATTTAGGCGGGTTCAATGCTAAAGTATTGCCAACTCCAATGATGAACATTATCAATGGCGGTTCGCATGCTGATAACAGTATCGACTTCCAAGAATTTATGATTATGCCAGTAGGAGCTCCATCATTTAAAGAAGCTCTACGTATGGGTGCTGAAGTATTCCATGCATTAGCAGGAATCTTAAAATCTAAAGGATTAGCTACTTCAGTTGGTGACGAAGGTGGATTCGCTCCTAACCTAGGATCAAACGAAGAAGGTTTTGAAGTTATTATCGAAGCAATCGAAAAAGCTGGTTACAAACCTGGTGAAGACGTTCTTCTTGCAATGGATGCTGCTTCTTCAGAATTCTACAATAAAGAAAAAGGCGTTTACGACTTAGCTGACTCAGGCGAAGGCGAAAAAACTGCTGAAGAAATGATCAAATTCTATGAAGAATTGGTTGAAAAATACCCAATTATCTCTATCGAAGATGGCTTAGATGAAAACGACTGGGAAGGTACGAAGAAATTAACTGAAGTTTTAGGTTCTAAAGTTCAATTAGTAGGTGATGACTTATTTGTTACCAACACTAAACAATTATCTAAAGCAATTGATATGGGAGTTGCAAACTCAATCCTTATCAAAGTTAACCAAATTGGTACATTAACTGAAACATTTGATGCGATTGAAATGGCTAAAAAAGCTGGTTATACAGCAGTAGTTTCTCACCGTTCTGGTGAAACAGAAGATTCAACAATTTCTGACATCTCTGTTGCAACAAATGCTGGACAAATCAAAACAGGTTCTCTTTCACGTACAGACCGTATTGCGAAATACAACCAATTGTTACGTATTGAAGACCAATTAGGCGACCTAGCTGTTTACGATGGCCTAAAATCTTTCTACAACTTAAAAAAATAAAGTAACCTTTTGATACAGTAAAATAAAAAAGACCTTTGCTGCTCGGACCCATTACGAGTAGCAAAGGCTTTTTTGTTTAAAAAAGATACACTATATTCAAAAAATAGTAGTGTATCAATGTAAAAATGTGGTAGAATGAAAGCGATATCGAAAGAAGGTGGGATCAAGTGAAACGTAAAGATCTTATTTATCAATATGTGAAGAAAAATACAGAACAATTAACGGCTGAAGAACTAGATTTTGGCAGTGGATTAACAACGATAGAGATTTCTAAGGATTTAGATATCGTTCGGAGTAATGTCAGCAAAGAATTAAACGAATTAGTTCGCGAAGAAAAAATCGTTAAACTAAAAGGACGACCTGTTCGATATGTAGATGCTAGCTGTTTAAAATGGAAGCCGCTTTCTAAAAAAGTGAGTTCTTATAAAGAACATACTTTAATTAAGAAAAATGAAGAACCGTCAAAGAAAGCACAGGCAAATAAACAAGGCAAAGATTTATTTGATTATATGATCGGATCGAATGGCAGTTTGAAAAATCAAATGGAACAAGCGAAAGCCGCTATTTTCTATCCTCCTAAAGGGTTGAACAGTTTGATTATCGGGCCTACTGGTTCAGGGAAAACTTTTTTTGCAAATGCGATGTACCAATATTCTCAAGCAAAAGAAGTGATCGATCAAAACAAATCAATGATTGTTTTTAACTGTGCCGATTATTCTCAAAACCCCCAACTGTTGATGTCTCATTTATTTGGTCATGCGAAAGGTTCTTTTACAGGTGCTTTAGAAGACAAAGACGGCCTGTTGCTTAAAGCAGATAATAATATGTTGTTTCTAGATGAAATCCATCGTTTGCCGCGAGAAGGTCAAGAAATGCTATTTTACTTTATGGATAACGGAACTTTCCAGCGGATGGGAGATGCGGAAGAACGTTTAACTGCCAATGTGCGGATAATTTGTGCTACGACTGAAGATCCCGATTCCGCACTTTTAAAAACATTTGTACGGCGGATACCGATCACTATCCAATTGCCTGCTTTTAATGATCGCCCGGCAAAAGAACGTGTTCAATTATTAAAACTGCTTTTGTCCATAGAAGCAAAACGAATCGATAAACGCATCGTAGTGGATGAAAATGTCGTTAAGGCGCTATTAGGCAGCGTAACTTATGGAAACGTAGGTCAGTTGAAATCAAATATTCAATTAGCCTGTGCCAAAGGTTTTTTAAATAGCATGGATAATTATAGTGAAGTAACGATTACTATGGAAGATTTAACACCTGCTTTACAAGATGGGTTGATAAGTTTGGCTAAACGCCGAAATGAACTAAACGAGATTTCTAATTATTTGGAACCCAAACTTGTTTTGCATCCTGATGATTCTGTATATATTTTGGAGAAAGACACCTATGAATTGCCATTTAACCTATATGAAATTATTGGAGACAAAGCAACCTTATTAAAAGCAGAAGGCGTCGACGCAAAAAACATTGAAAATTTTATTACTACGGATATTAATTTGCATTTAAAGTCATTCTATAAAACAAACAAATTAAACTTTGATAATGAACAAGGTTTAAAAGATATCGTCGATCAAGAAATCATTACATTGACCAAAGAGATTTGGAAAATGGCAGAGGAATATTTAAAGTATCAATTTAAAGATAACTTTCTATATGCTATGAGTTTGCATTTGAGTTCTTTTATTAAACGTTCTAGAGAAGGAACTGTTCAGACCAAAACAAATAAAGAACTAGAAAAATTGATTTCTAATTATCAAAAAGAATATGCAGTAGCTTTGATGATCAAAAAGCACATTAAAGAAAAATACCAAATAATCGTTCCAGAAGTAGAGTGTTGGTATTTGACGATGTTATTAGTTTCTCTGAAAGAACAAAATTTGGTCGGGCGAGTAGGGATAGTCGTAGCCGCTCATGGGCGAAGTACTGCAACCAGTATGGTACAAGTTGTAGCTAAACTGCTGAATGTTCAAAATATCGCTGCCGTAGATATGCCGTTAGAGATGAACCCGCATCGTGCTTATGATTTGATTCATGATGCTGTTCAAACGGTTAATGAAGGCAATGGTGTGCTGCTGTTAGTAGATATGGGATCCTTAACTTCTTTTGGTACTAAATTAATGCGAGAGACGGACATTCCGATCAAGACGATTGATATGGTGACGACACCAGTTGTGTTGGAAGCAGCACGGAAAACTTCACTGATGGACAGTCCGCTAAATGAAATCTATGATTCATTGAAAAGTTTCAGAGGATACAGTAACTTTTTAGATTATTCGCATCCTTCACAAGCAGAGGGTTTCAATAAAGAAATGAATCAGCCAAAAGCCATCATTACCATTTGTTCAACTGGAGAAGGTACAGCCGTCAGAATTAAACAGCGTGTTGAGGAACTGCTTACTGAGTTTATTGATGAAGAAATCGAGGTCTTTTCTATTTCTTTAATAGATATGGAAACAACGATCAAGAAAATCTCAGAAGACCATCAAATTTTAGCGACTGCCGGAGTAAGCAATCCAAATATAGCAGCACCGCATTTAACACTAGAAGAATTATTTCAATCTTCTGGCAAAGAGCGAATCAAACAAGTCGTCTTAGAAAGCCAAAGTAAAGAATCTGACTTTGTTCGATCTATTGACACAAAAGAACTATGTGAAGAATATTTAGGAACGTATTTTACTTTCTTAAATCCTCATAAATTGATTGATATTTTATGGGAATACAGTCAAGTCATTGAGACTGAACTAGAAGAGACCTTTAGTAATAGCTTGAAAATCGGCTTAGTGATGCATGTAGCAGGCGTACTAGAGCGTGTGCTGTTAAATGACACCCTTTCTTCTGAAACAGAAAGTATTGAAAAAACGAATCCGTATTACGTCGCAGTTCTTAAAGCGAATGCCTTGATCAAGGCAAAATTAAATTTATTAATTCCGGATTCAGAAATAGTGTATATCTTAAAAATTTTTGAGACACAAACAGATGATCAACTAAATACGGATCATTTTACAGACGAGCTGAATCAGTAAAGAATATCAAAGAGCACAATCTCTCCAGACGATTAAAAAATTGTTTTGGAGAGGTTGTTTTCTCTAGTAGTAAACTGGCAGATCAGAGCGTACCTTTTCGATTAGTTATTGGTAAAAGAACAGGATTATCAGCATCTTTTGTTAATGGTAATCCTTCGCACTTCATTAAGAATCTCAAAAAGCCTGTTGAAACTAGAAGAAGAGCATGAGGAGGAACATTTGTTATGACAATGGATATCCGTTTAGTACGAATTGATGACCGTTTGATTCATGGTCAAGTAGCAACGGTTTGGACAAAAGTATCAAAAGCAAACCGGATTTTAGTAGTAAGTGACGAGGTGGCGAAGGATACGTTAAGAAAGACGCTGCTTAAACAAGCAGCGCCTCCTGGTGTAGCTACGAATGTCATCACAATTGATAAAATGATCGACATTTACCAAGACCCTAAGTTTGATGTTTTTAAAGCCATGTTGTTGTTCACGAATCCGCGCGATGTGAAAAGAGTAGTGGAAGAAGGAGTCATATTCAAGTCAGTTAATATTGGCGGAATGAGTTTTTCTGAAGGAAAAAAGATGGTTACTAATGCGGTTGCTGTAAACGCAGCAGATGTTGAATATTTTAAATACTTAAACGACCGTGGTATCGAATTGGAAATCCGTAAAGTGGCAGCGGATAGTAAAATTCGTATGATAGATCTTTTGAAAAAAGAAAACATGCTGTAAATAAGTAAATATAGAATAAAACAGGTTCTATTATTTTTAGTGTTAGTAAGAAAAATGAATTTATTACACAATCTTGAAATTTTCGGAGGAATAGCGGCTGCTTGCAGCCATGTAAAGGATTCTTAAAAACGAAGCACTGTGGGCATGCGCCCAAGTGTAGCATGTCTGTAAAACTGCTGAAGCAGCAACAGCCATGACAAGGCTTGAAAGGCTCCAGTCGTTCCCATGGCTCTTGTAAGTAGACGCGTAAATTTCGGAGGAAATTTCATTATTTAAGCAGTATCAACACGATTAACAAAAAACCATAAAACAAAGAAAGTTTTTCTTTTTAGAGAAAAGCTTTTTTTATTCTGTGTAAAAGGGAAAAATCTTAAAAATCTCTTCCCTAATTAAAAATTATTGCTATAATAAGACAAACATCTTTGATTAAAAAAAGAAAAGAAAAAGATAATAAGAAGATGAGTAGGAAATAGGAGGATAAGAGTGTGAAACCAATCTATAATTTTTCAGCTGGACCAGCTGTTTTGCCAAAGCCTGTTCTAAAAAGAGCCCAAGAAGAATTGCTTTCTTATCAAGGAAGTGGAATGTCAGTCATGGAGATGAGCCATCGCTCTGCCTTATTTCAATCCATTATCGAAGAAGCTGAGGCCCTATTACGGGAACTGATGGGAATCCCTTCTAATTACCAAGTCCTTTTCTTGCAAGGAGGAGCTAGTCTGCAATTTAGCATGGTTCCTTTGAATTTAGGAAAACATAAAGCAGCTTATGTCGATTCAGGAAGTTGGTCAAAAAAAGCCATTTCTGAGGCACGAAAAATCAAGCAGTTGGAAGTAGAGGTAGTGGCCAGTTCAGAAGAACAAGGCTTTAAGCAAGTCCCAGAAGTTCCTTTCATTGCACAAGATTTCGATTACCTCCATATTACAACCAATAATACAATTGAAGGCACAACTTTTTTTACCGCTCCTGATACAGGGAAAGTGCCGCTAATTGCTGATATGTCCTCTAATATCTTATCAAGCTGTTATCAGGTCTCTGACTTTGGTTTGATTTATGCGGGAGCTCAAAAAAATATTGGACCGGCAGGATTAACGATCGTCATCATTCGTGAAGACTTGATCGGCTTGAAGGAACCCATCTCATCCATGCTTGATTATAAGGTCCAGGCAGATCACCATTCTTTGTACAATACACCGCCAACTTTTAGTATTTATATTGCAAAACTGGTATTTGAATGGTTGAAAAATTTAGGAGGAGTAGCGGAAATAGAAAAAATAAACCGCGAAAAAGCAGCACTGCTATACGAAGCTATTGATACTTCTGAGTTATATACTTCATCGGTAGAAAGAAAGTCGCGTTCACTAACCAATATTCCTTTTACGACAAATAATACTCAATTAGATAAACGCTTTGTCCAAGAAGCAGAAGCTGCCGGTTTAGTTAATTTAAAAGGGCATCGTTCAGTCGGAGGAATGCGGGCAAGTTTATATAATGCTTTTCCGCTAGAAGGAGTGAAAGCTTTAATTTCCTTTATGGAACAATTTGAAAAGAATGCAAAAGGAGCGCATTAAGATGTGGACTATTAATACATATAATAAAATCGCCGAAGAAGGACTCAATAAATTCGAACCGGAACAGTATAGTTTGAATGAAACCGATGACCCAGATGCGCTTTTATTAAGAAGTCAAGATTTACAATCTATGAAGTTTACCAAGAACTTAAAAGCTGTTGCTAGAGCTGGAGCTGGAACCAATAATATTCCTGTTGCAGCTTGTTCTGAAAAAGGTATTGTTGTTTTCAATACTCCAGGGGCTAATGCTAACGCTGTTAAGGAACTTGTTTTAGCTAGCATGATTTTAGCCGCTCGTCCTATTCTTGATGGCGTAAAGTGGGTCAATACACTAAAAGGCCCAGATATAAGCCAACAAGTAGAAAATGAAAAGAAACGATTTATTGGTACTGAAATAGCAGGAAAGCAATTAGGCGTAATTGGCTTAGGTGCTATCGGAGCAATGGTTGCCAACGATGCTTATCGTTTGGGACTTGATGTAGTCGGATATGACCCTTATGTTTCAGTAGATACAGCTTGGACGATTTCAAGACGGGTGAAACGTGTTCACTCTATTGAAGAAGTTTTAGCAGATTCAGATTACGTGACGGTACACGTTCCATTAATAAAAGAAACCAAAAACTTATTTGATACACAAACCATCAGTTTGATGAAAGAAGGAGCTATTTTATTAAACTTTTCACGGGGAGAATTAGTTGAAAGTGAAGCGGTGATCCAAGCCTTACGAAAAGGCCGCTTAAAGCAGTATTTCACTGATTTTGCAGAAGAAGCATTAGTGCATGAAGAAAAAGCGGTGGTTTTTCCTCATTTAGGAGCATCAACCTCTGAAGCTGAAATCAACTGTGCAAAAATAGCAGCCGATACAGTGAAATATTTTTTAGAAACAGGAAATATTATTCATTCAGTTAATTTTCCAACAGTCGAAATAGCTTTTACGGCGCCTATTCGTTTGGCGATCGTGAATCGAAATGTCACCAATATGATCGGGCAAATGTCGATGGAATTAGCTAAAGACGCTATCAACATTCTCAATATCATCAATCGTGGACGCGGAGACTACGCTTATACATTAATTGACATCGAAGAACTTCCGGATGAACAATTAGAGGTGGTTGTTCAACGCATTAAAAAAGTTACCGATATTTTAAGCGTAAGAGTCATACGAAATCAAACTAATAATACAAAGGAGGATCAGTATGGTTCAAATTAAACCCTTTAAAGCCATTCGTCCTAATGAGGCGGCAGCGAAAGAAGTTGCCTCTCTTCCTTATGATGTGTTGAATTCAAAGGAAGCACGTGAAATGGCCAGCACTAACCTAAAATCTTTTTTGCATATTGATAAAGCTGAGATCGATCTTGCCGAGGACCAGCCGCCTTATGCAAAAGAAGTCTACCAAAAAGCTGCAGATAATTTAAAAAACTTTATAGAAAAGCAATGGTTCCAACAAGATACAACTGAAAATTTTTATATCTATCAGTTGATCATGAATGGACGGCCGCAGACCGGGTTAGTGGTTTGTACTGCAGTTGAAGATTACCTAGATAAGAAAATAAAAAAACATGAATTTACCCGAGCAGAAAAAGAATTAGATCGGATCAATCATGTGGATACAACAGATGCAAATACAAGCCCCATTTTCTTGACGTATCGTGAAAACAAAACGATTGATGAAGTAGTAAACGACTGGGTGGCGCATTATGAACCGGTATATGATTTTTCAAGTTTCCATGATGTTAGACACCGTGTCTGGGTAGTAGACCGAGAAGAAACGATTGAAAAACTAGTCGCACTTTTTGCTCAAAAAGTGAAATGTTTGTATATTGCAGATGGACATCATCGGACGGAGTCAGCTGTCAAAGTAGCGCTAAAACGTAGAGCACAATTTCCGAATGCTCCTGTTGAAACAGAATTTAATTTCTTTTTATCCGTTTTATTTCCAGAAAATCAATTATCGATCATCGATTACAATCGAGTAGTAAATGTTCCGATTGAACCTGATTACTTTGAGAGATTAGCTGAAGCATTTACAGTTCATAACAAAGGTGTGGTTCCTTATAAGCCAAAAACCGCAAAAACAATGGGGATGTATGTAGCAGGCCAATGGTATGAATTAAAAGTAAAGCCAGATATTCAAACAAATGACCCTGTCAAAGGATTGGATGTTGCTATTTTACAAGACCACATTCTGACACCCATTTTTGACATTCAAGATATTCGAACAGATAAACGAATTGATTTTGTCGGAGGAATCAGAGGGCTGAAAGAATTGGCAGATGCGGTAGACAGCGGGGAATTCAGTGTGGCGTTTGCTATGTACCCGCCTACTATGGAAGACCTGTTAGCAGTAGCAGACAGTGGAGAAGTCATGCCGCCAAAATCTACTTGGTTTGAGCCGAAACTGCTTAGCGGTTTATTTATCCACCCGTTGGAAACAGATAAACAGACAGCAGAAAAGGAAAAATAAAAAAAGAACTCTGCTAGTATTTTAGTGCTAATTGTGGTAAAGTTAATTGCAGAAGAAAAGTTAGACGGGAGGGCAATAAAATTGTACAATACATTTTTAATTGCTGAACTTATTATATCAGTTTTGCTGATTATTGTAGTTGTGATGCAACCTACTAAAACGAATAATGCAGCTAGTGCGTTTACTGGCGGAGCTGAACAATTATTTGGAAAACAAAAAGCTCGTGGGTTTGAAGCTGTCTTACAACGGGTAACCGTCGTATTAGGAATTGCTTTTTTCGCAGTAGCGTTAATATTAGCGTATTTATCAGCAAATTAATCAAATATATAAACAGCCGGCTTTTCAAGCTTTTCGTTCCTAATGCGGACGAATTAAATAAAGTTGGAATAAAATCTGTTTAAGCAGCGTGAGTAGAAATGCTCACGCTGCTTTTTTTTTTTTTGAGTTTAAAATTGTTCAGCAAGTGATACTTAATAGTTGGCATGAAGGTAAGCAACCGTTGTCTTTAAAATAGAATGCGCTGTGAATCTATTTAAAGAAGACAGAGTTAAACTGAAACAGTTTAGAAAAGAGTCCATTTTAAAAAGTTGAATGAAAAGAACTTAAAAAGCTTGCTAAAAAAAGACTGTTTAGCTATACTTTAAATAGGGTTTAGGCATGCCTTAAACATGAGCGTATATATAGATAAAGAATTAAATGAAAGAAAGGAAGTTGTACTATGATTGACGTGAAAAATCTCACGGTTACCTATCAAGATGAACCAGCTCTTTCAGATGTGTCTCTCACTATCAGAGAACAAGCTATTACTGGAGTCATTGGGCCGAATGGAGCTGGAAAATCAACTTTATTAAAAGGCATGATGGGTTTAGTAAAAACAGAAAGGGGAGTAACTACAGTTGATAATCAACCTTTAAACAACGTAAGAAAAGAAGTCGCTTATGTTGAACAACGCAATACAGTTGATCTAACATTTCCGATCAAAGTAGAAGAAGCTGTTTTATTAGGAACTTTCCCTAAACTAGGTCTTTTTCATCGTCCAAAAGAACGAGAAAAACAAAAAGTCATAGAAAGTTTAAAAAAAGTTAAAATGGAAGAATTTAGAAATCGGCAAATCGGTGAACTCTCCGGTGGACAACTGCAACGGGTCTTTATTGCTCGTGCACTAGCTCAAGAAGCTGATATTATCTTTTTAGACGAACCTTTTGTGGGAATCGACATGAATAGTGAAAAAGTGATCATCGATTTGCTCAAACAGCTTCGAGATGAAGGGAAAACCATTTTGGTTGTTCACCATGATTTAAGCAAAGTAACGACTTATTTTGATGACTTAGTTATCTTGAATCAATCCCTCATTAGTTATGGTCCGATTGCTGAATCGTTTACGACTAGTAATATAAAAGCAGCTTATGGCGATTCAATGGGTGATTTGATGATTAAGGGGGTTAATGACTAATGATTGCACACTTTATAGATGGTCTAACTAAATACCAGTTTTTACAAAATGCTTTATTTACTTCTATCATTATCGGAATCGTATCCGGAGTTATCGGTTGTTTCATCATTTTAAGAGGAATGTCTTTAATGGGAGATGCTATTTCACATGCAGTTCTTCCAGGTGTAGCCGTATCTTATATTGTAGGAGTAAACTACTTTATTGGAGCAACTGTTTTTGGTGTATTTGCAGCATTGCTTATTGGTCTAGTCACACAACATAGTAAGTTGAAAAGCGATACAGCTATTGGGATCGTTTTTAGTTCATTTTTTGCTGCCGGAATCATTGCTATTTCTTTTGCAAAAAGCTCGACTGATTTATACCATATTTTATTCGGAAACGTATTGGCCGTTACACAAACCGATATGATCATTACTGTTGTCGTTGCTATTTTAGTTATTTTATTTGTTGTTCTTTTTTATAAAGAATTGCTCGTCAGTTCTTTTGACCCCGTCATGTCGCAAGCTTACGGTTTAAAAGTACAGCTCATCCATTATGTTTTGATGCTGCTGCTTACATTAGTAGCTGTTGCAGCTTTACAAACTGTTGGAACGATTTTAGTTGTGGCCATGTTGATCACTCCTGCAGCTACCGCTTATCTACTGTCAAATAAGTTATCTACCATGATTCTGATAGCTTCTACAATTGGTATCATCAGTTCTGTGATCGGATTGTTCTTAAGTTATTCATATAACTTAGCATCTGGTGCTGCGATCGTATTAACGACTACTGTTTTCTTTTTAATTGCCTTTTTATTTTCACCAAAACAACAACTATTGATAAAGAGAAGGAAGGATAAAAAATGAAAAAAATAAACTTACTCCTGGCTTTAATAGCTGTCACCTTTTTGGGGGCAGCTTGCGGCAATAGCTCATCTGACTCGTCAGCTCCTGCTGATGAGAATACTAAATTACAAGTTGTTGCAACGAATTCTATTTTAGCAGATATGATCAAAAATGTTGCAGGCGATAATGTTGATTTGCACAGCATTGTACCAGTTGGAACAGACCCGCATGAATATGAACCTCTTCCAGCCGATATTGAGAAAGGTACGGAAGCGGATGTCGTTTTTTATAACGGACTGAACCTTGAAACTGGCGGAAATGGCTGGTTTACTAAATTAATGAAAACTGCTGGAAAAGAAGACGGAAAAGATTATTTTGCTGCCAGTAAAGGCGTTGAACCAATGTATTTGTCATCAAAAGGACAAGAAACAGAACAAGATCCTCATGCTTGGTTAGACATCAGCAATGGCATTCAGTACGTTGAAAACATCACTAACGTCTTATCAGAAAAAGACCCTGACAATAAAGAAGTTTATGAAGCTAATGCAAAAGAGTATACAGATAAATTGGCTCAACTAGATGCAGAAGCAAAAGAAAAATTTAAAGATATTCCTGAAGACCAAAAATTGCTCGTAACCAGTGAAGGAGCTTTTAAATATTTTTCGGCAGCTTATGGAGTAACAGCAGCTTACATTTGGGAAATCAATACTGAAAACCAAGGAACTCCTGACCAAATGAGTGCAATTATTGATCAAGTCAGAAGCAGTGACGTTCCTGCTTTGTTTGTTGAAACAAGTGTCGATAAAAGAAGTATGAACAGTGTTTCAAAAGAAACCGGAGTTCCAATTTATTCTACTATTTTTACTGACTCTATCGCAAAAGAAGGCGAAGATGGCGACAGCTATTACGGTATGATGGAATGGAATTTAACAAAAATACATGAAGGATTATCTGGAAAAACAGAGTAAACATACAACTACCTGTTTAACTGATATTCCTAAAAAAATGAAAGTTAGCAGTGTAAACCATAATGGCGGGTTTACACTGCTAACTTTTGCTTATTAGTCAATGCATCATTTATGTGTCTGTTTACAACTTTTAAAAGTTCCCATTCAATAAAAAAGCGTTTTGTAGTGTTTTGGTATGAAAATGACGAAATATACAGTAAAATAGAAAGTAACAGGAATTGTTACAGGAGGAGATTTTTTAATGGTAAAAAGAACATTGCCGCAACCATTTTTCTTTGAAAGAGGACCCAAAGCAGTTATTTTATTTCATGCTTATACGGGATCACCGAATGATGTTCGAATGATGGGGAGAGCCTTAGAAAAAGAAAATTATACTGTTTATGCTCCAATCTTTAAAGGACATGGCACTTTAGAGCCTGAAGATATTTTAGCAGTGTCTCCAACTGACTGGATACAAGATGCAAAAGATGCCCTGCAATTTTTAACAGAAAAAGGGTACCGTCAAATCGCTGTTTTCGGATTGTCTTTAGGCGGCGTTATTGCAACGAAGACCATGACAACTGAAAATATCCTAGCTAGCGGAACGTTTTGTTCCCCTACCTTGAATTATGATCAAAACAATGTACGTTCAACTTTTTTACGCTATGTTAAAAATGTAAAGAAACATGCTGGTCAAACGAATGAAGAAATTGAAGCTCGGATGCCTGAAGTGGAACAAGGTTTAGACAAACAACTAGCCGGCATATCAGAAATTGTTGCTTCAATGGTACCGGCATATAATTCAATAACAAAACCTGTCTTTATTGCACAAGCTGGACAAGACGAGTTGATTGATCCGCAAATTGCGGTTCAGTTTAAAGAAGCTTTAATTCATGCGAAAGTGGACTTTCACTGGTACGAAAAAAGCACGCATGTCATTACAGTAGGAGCGGATCATAAAGAGTTAGAAAAGGATGTACTTAAATTCCTATCTGATTTGAATTGGAATGGAGAGTAGACTTAATGAAAAATAATCAGACGATAAAAGAAGCTATTTTAGTATATATGAAAGAACAAAAGAAAATGGCATTTAAAGTGAAGGACATCAGCGAAGGAATGGGACTGACTGGTTCAACCGATTTCAAATTATTGGTTTCCTCATTAGCGGAGATGGAACGAGAAGGAACTGTTTTTCTGAATAAAAAAGGTGAATTTAAGTTGCCGACAGAGGAGCCGGTTCTATCCGGAACCTTTCGAGCAAGCGACCGCGGATTCGGTTTTGTATCGATTGAGGGAGAAGAGGACGATATCTATATCCCGGCACATCAGACTAACTTTGCTTTAGATGGCGATACCGTTACGATTGAGATTATCCGTCCAGCTGAACCTTGGTTTGATAAAGGCGCTGAAGGACGTGTTAAAGCGATAATTGAACGTAAATTCACACAGCTGGTTGGTGAATTTTTTGCTTATACAGAAGAAGGAATTGAAGAAACTGGATTGTATGGATACATTGAGCCTAAAGATAAAAAACTAACAGATACGCGTGTGTTTATCGAAGAAAAAGGGATCAAACCAGTAGATGGTGCGATTGTATTAGTTGAAATCACACTGTATCCTGATAGTGATTTTCCGAGAAGTATGCAAGGGATAGTAAAAACGGTTATCGGGCATAAAAATGATCCGGGAATCGATATCTTGACCATCGTTTATAAACACGGTATCCAAGTTGAATTCCCTGATGAAGTTATGGCTGAAGCAAATGAAGTTTCTGAAAAGATTTCCCCAGAAGATAGAACTGGGCGACGTGATTTGACAGAGGAAGTAGTCGTAACCATTGATGGAGAAGACGCAAAAGACTTGGATGATGCAGTGGCGGTTAAGAAGTTGGAAAATGGGCACTACCATTTAGGCGTGCACATTGCGGATGTTTCTTATTATGTTACAGAAGGCAGTGCATTAGATGCTGAAGCTTACGACCGGGCCACGAGTGTTTATTTAACAGACCGCGTTATACCGATGCTGCCGCATCGCTTATCAAATGGAATTTGTTCATTGAATCCTCATGAAGACCGTTTAGCGATGAGTTGTGAAATGGAGATCGATCAAACAGGAGAAGTTGTTAGCCATGACATTTTTCCAAGTGTGATCCGTTCTTATCGCCGAATGAGTTATACACAAGTCAACCAAATTATCATGGATGAAGATGAAACTGTTCGCAAAGAGCATGAAGAGCTAGTACCGATGTTTGAAGCAATGGCAGAATTGCATACTATTTTGGAAAGAAAACGAAAAAAACGCGGAGCAATCGATTTTGAATCGCCAGAAGCTAAAATCATTGTAGACCGAGATGGGCATCCTTTGGATATCGTTTTGCGAGAAAGAGGCGTTGGTGAAAGAATTATTGAGTCCTTTATGCTGTCAGCCAATGAAACCGTATCTGAACACTACACCCGCTTGAAAGTACCCATGATCTATCGGGTCCATGAGCAACCGGACAGTGACCGGATGCAGCGGTTTATGGAATTCGTCACAGCATTCGGTATTTCGATGAAAGGGTCGAGTGAAACCGTTACTCCTAAGAGCCTGCAGAAAGTTTTAAACAGTGTTTCCGGCAAGCCAGAAGAATCAGTTATTTCGACTATGATGCTGCGCAGTATGAAACAAGCTAAGTATGATGTAGAGTCTTTGGGGCATTATGGCTTGGCAGCTAAGTATTATTCACATTTTACTTCGCCAATACGGCGGTATCCTGATTTAATTTTACATCGCTTGATCCGTTCTTATGGGGAACAAGGAACAGGTTCAGAGCAGCTAGCTAAGTGGAATAACCTGCTGCCGGATATTGCTATTCAGAGTTCTAAAATGGAACGACGTGCAGTAGACGCTGAACGAGAAACAGATGCATTGAAGAAAGCAGAATACATGATGGATAAAGTTGGAGAAGTATACGAAGGCATTATCGGATCTGTTTTAAGATTCGGCTTGTTTATCGAATTGCCCAATACTGTTGAAGGTTTAGTGCATATCTCCAATATGAAAGATGATTATTATGAGTTTATTGAAGAACGCTTGATGTTGGTTGGGGAGCATACAGGAGTTGTTTACCGCATCGGCCAAAAAGTTAAAATAAAAGTTATGAGAGCAGATCCAGAAACTCGCGAGATCGATTTTGAATTGGTGCCTGATCCAAATGCGCCAAAAATTGATTCTATCCCTCAGTTAAAAAAAGACGGGAAGCCGCATAAAAAGAAAACAGGTAACCGGGAAAAGAATCAAGGAAGTAAAGACAAAGACAAAAAAAAGACACCTTACCGCAACAAAGAAAGCAAATCAGCAAAAGATAAAAAGAAAGCTAAGCCTTTTTATAAAGATGTGGCTAAGAAAAAGCCCGCTAAAAAGAAAACTAGATAAAAAGCAAGGAGGCGAAGTACATGCCAAAAGGTGAAGGCAAATTGGTTGCTCAAAATAGAAAAGCCCGTTTTGATTATACGATCTTAGATACAGTCGAAGCTGGAATTGTTCTTAAAGGAACTGAAATCAAGTCCATTCGGGCAGCAAGAATCAATTTAAAAGATGGATTTGCGCGTGTACGTAATGGTGAGATTTATTTGCACAATGTGCATATCAGCCCTTATGAACAAGGGAACCAATTCAATCATGATCCCTTACGAACAAGAAAACTATTGATGCACAAAAAACAGATCAATCGTTTAGAAGGCGAAATGAAAGGCAGCGGCAATACGCTCGTGCCACTGAAAGTCTATATCAAAGACGGATACGCTAAAGTATTGATTGGGGTAGCTAAAGGGAAGAAAAATTATGATAAACGCGAAGATCTAAAACGGAAAGACCAAAAACGAGATTTAGCACGGTCGATGAGAGAAAGATAAGGAAGAGTTACTGCTTCTAAAGTATAGTTACTTTAGAAGCAGTAACTTTTTTTATAGTCTTTTTTTATTTTTTGTGTTAGAATTCGATTAGAAAAAGGAGGGTTTATATGAGAAAAAGATTAATTAGTGCGTTAGCTATTGCTTTAATTCTTACAGTAGCTGGATGTGGAGGAAATAGCAGCAAAGAGGCAAGTACAAAAAATGATAAAGGGGAAGCAAAGCAGGTTTTTCATGTAGCCATCGGTTCGGAGTTGCCAACAGCTGATGTATCTTTAGCTATGGATAATGTCAGTGTCGAAGCAATGAGTCAGTTTATGGAGGGGCTATATGAATTTGATGTTAATGGAGACGTACAGCCAGCTTTAGCTGCTGAAATAGCTAAACCTTCGAAAGATGGGTTAGTATATACAATTAAATTGAAAGAAGATGGCAAATGGAGTAATGGAGACAACGTAACCGCGAAAGACTTTGTTTATTCTTGGCAACGTACAGTAGATCCAGCTACAGCAGCAGAGCAATCCTATTATTTTGAAGGCATCAAGAATTATGAAGCCATCGCTAAAGGAGAACTTCCGCCAACTGAATTAGGAATCAAAGCAGTGAATGATTATGAATTAGAATTGACTTTGGAACACCCGATACCATATATCAATTCGCTGATTGCTATACCGGCGTTCTTTCCAATGAACCAAAAATTTGTGGAGGAACAAGGAGATAAGTTCGGTACTAGCAGCGAAACGACTTTATCTAATGGTCCATTTACTTTGGAAGATTGGAATGGAACAAGTATGAGTTGGAAGTATGTGAAGAATGACCAATACCGAGAAAAAGATGAAGTGGATTTAGACGAAGTTCAAATGCAAGTCATTAAAGAAACTTCTTCCGGTATTAATTTATTCAAAGACGGTCAATTAGATGACTTAGTAATAAGCGGAGAATTTGTGGCGCATGAACAAGATAATGAAGCTTTGCAGATTCGGGAAATGCCTGGAACGTATTATATTTCATATAATACGAAAAAAGAGATCTTGAGCAACCTTAAAGCTCGAGAAGCTATTTCTTTAGTTATTGATTCAGATCAAATTGCAAAGAACGTACTAAACGATGGCTCGAAAAAAGCAACAGGCTTTGTTCCATTTGGTTTTACTAACGCTGATAACGGAGAAGATTTTGCTGAAGATGCAGGAGAACTGACTAAAACAGATGTGAAGAAAGCGAAAGCACTATGGGCTGAAGCAAAAGAAGAATTAGGAATTGATGGAGGAGACATAACAATTCTAGCATCAGATATTGACTCTTCTAAAAAAGTTTCTGAGTATCTTCAAGGTGTTATTTCAGAAAACTTAGATGGGTTAACTGTGAAGGTTAATGCAGTGCCTTTTAAAAATAGACTGGAAAGAAGCCGCAGTGGCGACTTTGATATTGTTTTAGGAGGATGGACTCCCGTTTATGCGGATCCAATCGATTTTTTGAATTTATTTAAATCCTCTAACTCTAATAATTTTGGTAAATGGAGTGATCCTGAATATGACAAGCTTTTAAAAGAAGCATCAGAAGATTATGCACTAGATAACCAAAAGCGTTGGGATTCTATGTTAAAAGCACAAGAACTGTTATTTACTGAACACCCAGTGACGCCACTATACCAAATTTCTGAAGTTCATTTAGTCAATCCTAAAGTAAAAGGCCTTGAGTTAGGGCCTTTAGGTAGCCCTTACTATAAAAAAGTTTCTATTACAGAGTAACGAATAAGAATGATGCAGCATGGCAAATTGCCATGCTGCAGTTAATTAAAAGCAGCAATAATTAAAAAGGATGCGGTAAAAATGGAAAAAGAAAAAGCACTTGATTTAATTAAAGAATTGTCTAACGCTAATGGTGTTTCAGGTTTCGAAGATGAAGTTGTAGCTGTTTTAAAAAAATATGGAAAAGAGATTGGAGAATTATCAGAAGATCGGATTAGAAACTTATTTTTGAAAAGGCAGGAAAATAAAGAAAATCAACCGATTGTCCATCTAGATGCACATACAGATGAGGTAGGCTTCATGGTACAAGCGATTAAGCCTAATGGAACCCTGGTCTTTCTAACTATTGGTGGCTGGGTTGCTAGTAATATTCCAGCACATCGAGTACGGATCCGGAATAGTGATGGAGGTTATATTCCAGGTATTATTGCTAGTCAGCCGCCGCATTTTATGTCAGAATCCGATCGCAACAAACCGTTAGATGTGGGTGAAATGGTCATTGATATCGGGTCTTTAAGTTATGACGAAACAGTCAATGATTTTAAAGTTAAAATAGGTGCACCAGTTGTACCAGATGTAGCATTTGAATACTTCCCTGAAAAAGAAAGAATGTTTGGAAAAGCATTTGATTGTAGAATTGGCTGTGCAGCAATGCTAGATACAATTGGAAGATTTCAAGGTAAAGAATTGCCAGTTAATGTAATAGGCAGTTTTAGTTCGCAAGAAGAAGTAGGAGATCGAGGCATTAAAGTTGCGGTTAAAGAAGTTCAGCCTGATATTGCAATTGTTTTTGAAGGTTGTCCAGCAGATGATACTTTTTCAGAGCCGCATATGATTCAAAGTGCTCTAAGCAAGGGGCCTATGTTGCGTCATATGGACGTGTTGATGATTACAAATCCACGCTTTCAAAAATTTGCCTTAGATATTGCTAAAAAATACGATATTCCTGTTCAAGAATCGGTGCGCAAAGGTGGCGGAACGAATGGTGCTGTGATTAATTTAGCTGAAAAAGGAGTGCCTACGATTGTTTTAGGGATACCAGTACGTTATGCTCATACACATTACAGTATTGTATCGTTTAGTGATTATCAGCATGCCGTAAACTTAGCCGTTAAGATCATTGAAGAACTAGATGCAGCTACGCTTGCAAGTTTTTAAGCAGTTTAGAAAAGAGGGCATATAATGAAATTATATTTATCAGTAGATATGGAAGGGATGGCAGGCATTGCTCATCCACAATTTGAAAAAGAAGACAAAGTAATTTTTAGAGAAATGTACCATCAACAAGTTAAATGGGTCATTGAAGGCATTCAAAAAAGCAAAGTTAATGACAAGATTACTGAAATTACTATTTCTGATTCTCATGCATTAGGATTACATTTATCTTATAATCTATTAGCCGATATGGATGAACGAATTAGTTTAGTCAGCGGTTATCCTAGAAAAGATTATATGATGAGCGGGTTAGATGAAAGTCACGATTTAGCCTTTTTTGTCGGGTATCATGCAGGTATTGGGGAACAAAATGGCTGTATTGATCATGGCTATAGCGCAAGAGCTGCATATAATCTTTATATTAATGGGGAATATATGAATGAAACTACCGTTAATGCAGCCTATGCAGCTGAATTAGGGGTACCAGTAGGTTTGATTATTGGAGATTCCGGCTTAGAGACACAATTGTTGGAAAAAGGTATGATGCCATGGGTATCTTTTGTAAAAACAAAGGATTCTTTAGGGAGATATGCAGTTAAAAACCGTCCCCGTAAACAAGTTCGCGAAGATACCATCGCCAAAGTAGTAGAAGTATTAGAAAGTGACTATAAGAAACTTCAGTTGTATCAAATGAAAACGCCGGCTGAATTGAAAATTCAATTTTACAATACAGCTCAAGCAGATAAAGTAGAACTTTTACCTGGAACTACTCGACATGATGGAAGAACCGTTTCAATTGTCTGTCAAGATATGAAGACATTGATCAACGGCATTGTGGGGATCGTAACACTAGCAGGAACGGAATAAATGCATCAAAACAGCAGCTGAAAGCAATAAATTGACTAGCGTTAAAAAGTAGTACTTACTTAAAAAAGGCTATGAAAACTGCCTCATCTGAAGAGTCATTCTTTAGATAAGGCTCTTTTTTAAAACGAATTAAGAGTATTCTTCAATTTACTTTGGTATAATAAGAAAAATGAAGGAGAAAGAAGGCATACAGCATGACGATTTATGATTTTACCGTAACAGAAATTGATGGCAATGAAGTTTCGCTGGATAAATATCGCGGAAAGCCTGTATTAATCGTGAACACAGCCAGCAAATGCGGATTGGCTCCTCAATTCGAAGGATTAGAAAAATTGTACAAGAAATATAAAGAACAAGACTTTGTCGTATTAGGCTTTCCTTCTAACCAATTTATGAACCAAGAACCATTGGAAAATGATGAAATCACAGAATTTTGTCAAGTAAACTATGACGTATCTTTTCCCTTGCATCAAAAAATCAAAGTAAATGGAAAAGAAGCTGCTCCGCTTTATCATTATCTAACTGAGCAGACAGGAAATAAAAAAATCAAATGGAACTTCACTAAGTTTCTAATTGGTAAAGACGGAGAAATTATTGAACGTTTTGGTCCTACAGTGAAACCGGAAAAAATTGAAGATGCTATCGTATCAGCTATTGCAGCATCATGATACTGCAACTCCTTTACTTTCAACGATTTAAGCACAGCAAAGAAAAACTGCCGGTACTTTCAGGCAGTTTTGTTTTTTTAAAAGGGAAAAGTAAAAACAAACCTAAGTAGAAAGTCTATGGTACAATTAATTGGTATACATGAAAGTTTTGGAGGAGAATGATAATGGATAGCAAAAATAAATACTTAACTTTATTGGCTAAAGAGTATCCGACTATTGGAGAAACCACCACAGAAATTATCAATTTAGAAGCCATTATGAATTTACCTAAAGGGACAGAACATTTTCTTAGTGATGTTCACGGAGAATATGATGCATTTCAACACGTTTTGCGTAATGGATCAGGAAATATCAAAGAAAAAATTCATGAGATATTTACCGATCGTTTAAGTAAAAAAGATATGAGTACATTGGCTACGTTAATTTATTACCCAGAAGAAAAAATCAAAAATATTTTAGCTGATGTTGATAAAGAAGAAGAAATCGATGAATGGTATCGATTGACCTTATCGCGTCTGATTGAATTATGTGTATTTGTAGCTTCTAAATACACAAGTTCTAAAGTTAGAAAAGCATTACCAAGAGAATTTACTTACATTATTGAAGAATTGCTATTGAAAGATAACAGTTTTTCAAATAAAGAAGACTATTATAGCAAAATCATTCAAAGTATCATTTCGCTAGACCGGGCTCCTCAGTTTATTGCAGCTATCTCCTATCTGATCCAGCGCTTAGTTGTCGATCACTTGCACGTTGTCGGAGATATTTATGACAGAGGACCTTATCCTGATAAAATTATCGATACGTTGATTGATCACCACTCTGTTGATATCCAATGGGGCAACCATGATATTTTATGGATGGGAGCAGCTAGCGGATCGGCAGTATGTATCGCTAATGTTCTACGGATTTCTGCGCGTTACGATAACTTAGAGATTATCGAAGATGCTTATGGAATTTCATTACGGCAATTACTGACCTTTGCTGAAATGACGTATACAGAAGACAGTGCGAACGGCTTTTATCCAAAAATCGATAAAGAGAAAAAAGATTTTTATGAAGAAGAAGTGCGCCAAATCGCTAAAATGCATCAAGCCATTGCGATTATTCAGTTTAAATTGGAAGGCGTCATCATTAAAAGACAGCCGGATTTCAAGATGGAACACCGGATGGTTTTAAATATGATCGATTATGAAAATGGAACAATCACGATCAAAGGCGAAACGTATCCTTTGACCAATACGTATTTTCCAACCATAGATCCAGCTGATCCTTATAAGTTAACTAAAGAGGAAGAAGCCATTGTGGATAAGCTGATTTATGCTTTTAAAAATAGCGGACGTTTGCAAAAACACATCTCTTATTTATACAATAAAGGCAATATGTATTTAAAATACAATGATAATTTATTGTTCCATGGATGTGTTCCTTTAAATGAGGATGGAAGTTTTATGGAATTTAACATTCGGGATAAATCCTATAAAGGGAAAGCGTTATTGGATAAATTTGAAGAAATTTTGCGTAAAGGCTATTTGACCAGAGACAAAGAAAATAAAGAAAAACATCTAGATATCATTTGGTATTTGTGGACAGGAGCTGCTTCTTCGTTATTTGGAAAAGATCAAATGACGACGTTTGAACGGTACTATGTTGAAGATAAAGCGACTCATGAAGAAAAGAAAAATGCCTATTACAATATGCGCAATGATATTGCTACCTGTGAGAGAATACTGGCTGAGTTCGGTTTAGACCCTGCTAAAGGACATATTATTAACGGACATACACCAGTAAAAGAAAAGCGGGGCGAGGATCCGATCAAAGCGGACGGACGCATGTTAGTGATCGACGGCGGTTTCTCTAAAGCCTATCAAGGGACAACTGGACTGGCCGGATATACTTTGTTGTACAATTCTTACGGTATGCAGCTGGTTTCACATCAACCGTTTACTTCGCTGAAAAATGCCATTGAAGATGAATTTGATATCATGTCGACGCGCAGAGTAGTAGACCGCGAATTAGAGCGTAAAAAAGTTCGAGAAACTGATATTGGTATACGCTTATCCGAACAAGTAAAAGATTTGAAAGAATTATTGGAAGCTTACCAAAATGGTGAAATCGTTGAAAACCACAAGAAATAAACAGAAGTTCTTTTCTGAATGAAAACTTATTATTTCCCGCTTATCTTTGGTACAATAGAAGATGAGTACGAAATGCATGAGAATGTTAGGTTACTGGAGGAGATTTTTTTGAATAAAGGATGCACATTTTATTTTGTCAGACATGGCCAAACGTATTTCAATTTATATAGAAGAATGCAAGGCTGGAGCAATATACAGTTGACTGAAGAAGGAAGCGAAGATGTTCGCAGAAGCGGCAGAGGGTTGGCAGAAGTACAATTTGATGCAGTGTATACAAGTGATCTAAACCGGACGATTGAAACTGCCGGTCTTATTTTAGAAGAAAATAAATTTGGTGAAGAATTAGAAATACAAGCTATGCCTGAGTTTCGTGAAGTGTTCTTTGGTTCTTTCGAAGGTATGGATGTTGATGAAGTATGGGAAAACATCAATGAAGTGATGGAATACCCTTCTGTCGCTGAACTATGGGCGGAAGCTACTGTACCGGAACAAATGAACGCAACGAAAGAAGCGGATCCTTATCACCATGCGGAGAATTACCTTGAATTTTGGTCACGCATTGAAAAAGGGCTTTTAACTTTGATCGATAAGCACCGTGATACGGGAGACAAAGTATTAGTCGTCGCTCACGGCAATACGATTCGGTATATGTTGAATGGATTAGTTCCTGAGCTGGATAATCCGCAACCTTTGTTAAATGCTAGTGTATCAAAGGTCAGCTATTATGAGGGCCGCTATCATTTAGAGTGCTACAATGAAATCGAACACTTCAAAGATTTAGAAAAAGATTAAACAAAGCAAAGGGAGAATAAATAGTTTGAAACCAAATGCATTAGTATTTTTTGACTTAGACGGCACGTTATTAAATAAAGAATCAAAAGTTGAAGCGGAAGTAGTCGAAGCATTAGAGCAAATGAAGCAAAAAGGCAATATTCCATTTATTGCGACAGGACGAAGCCCGATTGAAATTCAGCATGTGCTAAAAGAAACACCGATTGATTCATTTATTACACTTAATGGACAATACATTGTGTATGAAGGCCAAGAAGTTTATCGCAATCGCATCCCTGTCGAAACGTTGGTTAATTTAAAACAAGCAACAGAAGAACGCAAATTTGCCTTGTCTTTTTATACAAACAATAAAATCCGTGCAACACGTGAAACAGAAGTACTAAAAGAAGCGTATCAGTTTATTCACGCTGAAGTTCCGTCGGTACACAGTACCCTGCATTTAGAAGAAGAAGTGTTGATGGCATTGGTATTGAATACGGATAAAGAACAAGACGCTTATTTTAAAATGAACTTTCCAGAATTATCTTTTTATCGCAACACGCCTTACAGTATGGATACCATTCCAAAAGGGAATTCAAAAGCTACGGGAATTACGGAATTAGTTAAGACACTGAATTTTGAGACGATCCCGACTTTCGCTTTCGGCGATGGGTCCAATGATATTGAAATGGTCGAACACGTAGATTATGGAGTAGCGATGGGAAATGGTTTAGCGTCTTTAAAAGAAAAAGCCACATATATTACTGCGAGCCATGTTGATGGTGGAATTGTAGAAGGGTTAAAGTATTACGATTTAATTTAATTTCTGATAGGCAATAAGTAAAAAACTGACTGAACTCCGTATACTTTTAAAGTAGTGGAATTCAGTCAGTTTTTTTAGGCAATTTAAACAGTTAATTGCTGGAAAACTTTTCCAACGGCGTCTTCAATAGCTAAATCTACAGGTAAATCAATAGTGAGTGGAGTTTTATTGATGACAACGACTCGTTTGCCTTTAAAATAGCGAATAAGGTTTTTGGATGGATTGACTGTTAAAGAAGTACCGGCAATAATCAGCAAATCTGAACTGGCCATCAATTCTTTTGCCCGATCTAAAATTCCCGGTTTAAGATTTTCGCCAAATAAAATCACATCTGCACGAATGATGCCGTTATCAATCGGGCAACGAGGAATATTCTGCTCATCCCGTTGAATTTCATTTAATTTGTATTCGCGACCACATTCCATACAGTGAAAATGACGGTTATTGCCATGCAATTCAACAACCAGTTTACTTCCGGCTGCTTGATGCAAGCCATCCACATTTTGAGTGATGATGCGAACATCTTTCCCTTGTTTTTCTAGTTCGGCCAAGTAGAGATGCGCTGCATTCGGCTTTGGAGCTTCTGTGTTTTTACGTGTGTTAGGTCGGTTAAAAAATTTTTCCGGGTAATTTAATAAATATCGTTTACTCATAATTTTCTTGGGGTCTAACTGCTGCCGTTCCAATTCAGTATAAGTACCGGTATTTGAACGGTAATCAGGTAAGCCGCTTTCAGTTGAAACTCCCGCACCGCCAAAAAAGACGATTTTTTCAGCTTCATCAATAAATCTTTGCAATGTTTCTATTTGATGCGTCATTTATTTTATGCTCCTTCATATCATCTAATTGTTTCTACTATACATAGTAGCACATAATTGTATTGGTTCGTATTAATCCGCTTATAAAAAGGAAGAGAAAGTAATTAAAGAGGCAGCAATAAAAGGAACTGTTCGCTAGCGATTGTCTAGCAGACAAATCGGCGAGAAAACAGCAGAGAGTTGTTCGGTAGCGCTCCTCTAGCAGACAAATAGACAAGGAAACAGTAGAGAGTTGTTTGGTAGAGCCTGTCTAGCAGACAAATAGACAAGGCAACAGTAGAGAGTTGTTCGGTAGAGCCCGTCTAGCAGACAAATAGACAAGAAAACAGCAGAGAGTTGTTCAGTAGAGCTCGTCTAGCAGACAAATAGACAAGAAAACAGCAGAGAGTTGTTCAGTAGAGCTCGTCTAGCAGACAAATCGATAAGGAAACAGTAGAGAGTTGTTCGCTAGCGCTCCTCTAGCAGACAAATAGACAAGGAAACAGTAGAGAGTTGTTTGGTAGAGCCTGTCTATCAGACAAATAGACAAGAAAGCAGTAGAGAGTTGTTCGGTAGAGCCCGTCTATCAGACAAATGATAGAAAAAACTAGCCTCAATTAGTTGTTAGAAGGAATTTTCCTCATAAGTCCCATAATCGCACTCAAAAATTAGTTTACAGTACAAGGTAGTTGGTTAGTTAATTAATTAGTTAGTTAATTAGAATTTTTTGGATTCAAAAAATTTACTACCTGTATTTGAAACGAAAACAATATAGATTGCGGATAGTATTGAATGAGAAAGAAAAACATTAGGAGTGGGTGAATGGCTTTTAAGGAGAGAGAAAAACCATTTCGATTGTTAGTGATGGAATCGTTGGTTAATCGAATGACTTTATCAAGAGATGACCGTAATAAGTATGCGAACTGGGTCAAAGGATACAATGGAGAAGTGCAGTTTGATTCCATAACAGAACAATTAAAATGTGAGAGCATAGTTTTAAATGATTTGTATTTAACGGTAAGGGGGAAAAAGTTTCAAATTGATACTTTGTTGATCACTGCAAAGTGTCTTTATATATACGAAGTTAAAAATTTTGAAGGTGAATACTATTACGAAAATGAAAAGATGTACTATGAGCGAACTAAAAAAGAAGTATTTGACCCACTTTATCAAATAAAAAATGCAGAGTCAGCATTGCGCCAACTGGTTGATCAAATGGGATATAATTTGGCTATTAAAAAACAAATCGTTTTTTTGAATCGCGATTTTGCATTGTTTCAAGCTCCAAGAAATAGCGGAATATTGTTACCTGGAATGTTGAAATCTCATTTTTCAATGGTTAACGGAATTTCAGAGACGTTAAATCAAAACCATTATCGTTTCGCAGAAGAAATTAAACCAATGCATATGGAAGACTTTTCTTTACATAATGTACCATATTACAGAAAGGAATTATTAAAGAAAGGAGTTACTTGTTTTGATTGTGGATCCTTCATAGATTGTTTTACAAAAAAAGAAACTTGTACATGTCAGTACTGCGGCAAAAAAGAGGTAGTTTCTCAAACCATTATGCGACATGTACAAGAATATAAACGTTTATTTCCAAATGAAAGAATTACAGTATCTGCTATTTGTGAATGGTGTGATAATCAGCTGTCTGTTAGGAGAATCAAGTATATCTTCAATCAGCATTTAATAGCTAAAGGAACAGGCCGATGGCGATATTATGAATTTAAAACTTGAATCATTCATAAAAAATTACAGAAGCGTATGTGTAAAATAGTTCTCGAGATATTATTATTTTTTACTGGCAAAAAGAAAGAAGGCGTTCTATCATAAATGTATGCTTGACCGGCAAATACATAATTGAAAGAGGCCTTCTTATGAATAAGATTATATCAAAGGTTTACCAAATAATAAAGGATTCAAACAATTTAATAGAGACAGAAGAAGCTATTCAGGTTTATATGTATGAAGTATTTTCTGAATTAGTGGGAGATGTCTTCACTCATATCAATCAGGTGATCAAAGAGGAGAAACAACTTGAAGGTTGGAAAGTGAAACGAGAAGATTGGAAAACGGTCCAATTTATTTTCGGTCCCGTTCGGTACTATCGTACCTTAATGGTAGATCACACGGATCAGAATCATTATCCACTAGATGAGTGGTTAGGCATTCGAAAATATCAGCGTCATAGTCCATTAGTAGAAGTAAAAGTGGCTGAGTTGGCGAGTAAAGCTACTTATCGAGATACTGCAACTATGCTAAATGAATGGACGGCTGTCACAATCAGCCACCAAACAGTTGGCAGTCTTCTTAAACGCGTTGGATCAGCACAAGCACGTGAAGATGAAGAAAGCGTATTGGAGCTAGAAGAAGCAGCTGAATTACCAGAAGGGAAAAAAGTGGACTATTTCTATGCCGAAGCGGATGGCGTTTTTGTTCGTGGAACAGAAAAGAAAAAAAGCTTAGAAGTTCGTCATGCCATTCTTTACGAAGGCTGGAATAAAAACGGAAAACGCGTTTCCTTAAAGGAACCTAAAGCCATTATGACGACTAAAAAAACCGCTGGTTTTTGGGCAGAGGTTCAAGCCTTTACAGCGAATCATTATGCCTTACAACAAGCCCAAGTCATTACCAATAGTGACGGTGGACAAGGCTATACTGCAGATAGATTCCAAGAAGCTTTTTCTCAATCGAATTATCCCGTTCTCAATCAGCTAGACTCTTATCATGTCTTCCAAGGCTTGAATCGTGCATTTGGCGTGAAAACTAACGTTTTTAAACAGCAGGTCAAGCAAGCATTAAAGACGCATGATTTAGATCATTTAACTATTTGGCTGGATACGTATGAAAGTACGTTAGACGAAACAGCAGCAGTGGAAAAACTGAATACATTTAGAACCTATGTTTTACGGAATTGGGATCGGATTTTCGATTGGCGCGAAAAAGTAGAACAGGCTCCGAAAGGCGCCAGAGGATTAGGCGCAATGGAGTCGAATCAACGACACATCTCTTTTCGCATGAAAAAGCGAGGAATGCATTGGAGTGCAGAAGGTTGCGAAGCTATGGTAAAGGTAAAACAAGGGATGTTCAATCACACCTTGCGTGAAGACTATCTTCACCAACAAAATAGAAGTGCGAGACAACAACGCAAGCTGAACCAAACGGTTCGTTTATCGTCGTTATTGCATGAGAAAACACGGCAGTCAGTCGGGGCAAAGAATGGGATCATTCCATTGTATGCCTCTCGTTCATCGGCAATAGGACAATTAATTAAAAGTTTTCGTTAATTCCTGTCTTTTGGGAGAAGGTTCCTGGTTTTAGGAACGTTCTTCCAAAAGATGGGCCAGCAAGCGGCGGAGCCGTGCGGTAGCTGATGGGTGTACAAAAATAGAGTGCCTAAACTAGTGAAGGAATAGGACGCTCGAGAAAAACTTGACACAAACTACAGAAGCGAACGTATTTTCTTTTTTAGAGATTTGTGTTATAATAACTAATAGAGAGTTTGAATAGGTAATGGAAAAGAAGAGTTGATTTTTCCACTCTGTACACTTCCCATTCGGGGGCGTTACGGATTCGACAGGTATAGGTCGAGCTTGGATTGCGCTTCGTAGGTTACGTCTACGTTAAAACGTTACAGTTAAAATAACTGCTAAAAACAATAACAACTCTTACGCTTTAGCTGCGTAAAAACAGCTTAGTGTAGATCCTCTCGGCATCGCCCATGTGCTCGAGCAAGGGTCCTATAATCAGTGGGATACGCTAAACCTTTCCGTCTGTAAGGTTTAGAAGAGATCATCAGACTAGCAAAGCATGATGCCGGTTGTGTGGCTGATGCCAAGCGAACTTTTAAGTAGCATAACTATGAGCGTAGATGTCTAGGTGCCGATATATTTGGACGCGGGTTCGACTCCCGCCGTCTCCACTAAAATAAAGGGTTCGGCCCTGAAAATAAAAATTCTTTAAGGTGCTGCTAAAACAGCATTTTAAAGGATTTTTTTGTTTTAATAGAGTAGGATATTATAAGCTTTTTACATTATTGATTTCTTGAAGATGAAGCGAGAAAGTTAAAATGATAAGTCTAAAAGTTCATTGATTACTTCTATCGTATAATCACTAGGATACCTAGCATCTTCTTTATGTCGTTTTCCTAATCCATTTTTTATTCGGACAGTAATGAATCCCAATTGTTTTGCAGGGATAATATCATTATCCACTCTATCGCCGACATATACGGCATGATGTGAATCAATACTGGCTTTTTTTAAGGCTAATTCAAAAATTTTAGCATCAGGTTTTTTAATACCTACATCACTTGAAGAAATAATTAGGTCAAAGTAACGATCGATATCCAAATTCTTTAATCTTAAATCTAAGTTTTTAGATTGATTCGCAATAATGCCAAGGTGATAATCCTTTTTCAAGAGAGACAAAGTAGGCAGGACACCATCATATAGTTTTTCGTTGTAGTGTTCCCATTTGGGTTGCGGCAATCCCGTATTAAAAGATTTCCAAATCGTGTATAAAGGGCGAGTGCCGTTTTTAGCATATTGTTCTTCGATTAAAGCTCGATATTCTTTGGGAGAAATAGTTATGGAAGCTTTTTTTAATTCATTGGTACAAAGTTCAAAATAATGATCGTAGCTACTCGTTTCATCTATCAAAGTTTCTCCAACATCAAAAAAGAACCAAGTTTTTTTCTTCATTAAAAGCACTCCTTTAAATAATATTCTTACAAATTTAGTCCCGGAGACTTTTTTTGTTTTAAAGTGTACATTATGAAATAAGTCTTTAAGTTTCCCCTTTTAAAAAAATTAAAGTAAGATTTAAACTATTTTTTTACTTTATAAAGGAGCGTTGAGTCTTGGAATCATTAGAATTAATCAGAAAAATAGTTTCAAACAGCGAAAAGCATCGTATGATAAATCTCCAAGAAGAAAATCAAAATAAAGAGTATGAAGGACTTACATTTAACATTGAACAGCACACATTCAGAAGTCGATTAGCTAAGAAGACCCCAAAGAAAAAAGGGTATTTTGTAGTTTTTTGGGAAAAAGATAAAGATAATAAGAATCAACCATATACGTTTGACAACATGCCAGAAAAATTAATTGTTTCGATTATAGATAATCATCTGATAGGACAATTTGTTTTTCCAAAATTGCTATTATTAGAAAAGGGTATTTTAAAAAGCGAAAATGATAAAGGAAAAATGGCGATGAGAGTTTATCCTTCGTGGGAAAGGGAATTAAATCCTTCTGCAAGAAAAACTCAAAAATGGCAGGAAGCTTATTTTATAAATTTATCAAACGAAATAGACAATCAACAGGCTGCAGCATTATATTTCACGTGAAATTAAACAGTAAATCAAGATACACGAATCACTATCTTTAAGGATTGAAAGCAATTGTTTTCCAGTACGGCAATTAAAAAAGGTTCTATTATTTTTGGTGTTGGTAAGAAAAGTGAATCTATTCTACAGCTTTGAAATTTCCGAAGGAATAGTGGCTGCTTGCAGCCATGTAAAGGATTCAATGCGAATTACGAAGCGGTTAGGCTTCGTTTGAGGATTGAAAGACTGGAGAAACGGCTCCAGTCGGTCCCATGGCTTATTGCAAGCAGACACGTAAATTCCGGAGGAAATTTCACTACTGATCTTAGTATGTTTAACAAAGAACATTAAAAAAGCTCCTAAAGGCAGAACAAATTTGATGTCGTTTCTGCCTTTAGGAGCACGTTTAAGAAAATAATCAATAAAACTGAAAGAAGAGGGAAGACAAAAGTCTCTCCCTCTCTTTCAGTTACTATATATGTTAACGAGAAGGAGTCTTTTTACTTCTGTATTTTAAATAGGTATCTTCAAGATGGTAATAGCCAATCCCAATGGTAACACAGACTACAAGATTAATAAGGAATGGTACTTCATACTTGTCAATAAACGAAGCGGAGATCCAAAAATAAACCATTTGAACAATGAAAATATGATAAGACTGTTTACCGAGTTGTGCTAAACCTTCATATAACCTGTTCCATTTTATTTTTGGCAAATAAATCAAACCTAGATGAAAGAGCAGCAAAGGATAAAAGAACGTTAGAGGATCTTGGCCTTTCCAAGCAGTGTTAAATGAAAAAAGCGGTACTTCGTAATTAAAATAATGAACCAAAACAAGATATGGAACACTCAATAAAGCACCGGCTGTAATAAGCTGCAGGCTTTTTTTGTCTTTTTGAACAAAGTAATACCAAATGCCTAATGAAATGGCAAAAAGGTAACGAAAAAAAAGCAAACGATAAATAAATGAAGGTAATCCAAAAGCATCGCTGGCAAATTCAAAAATCAGGTTAAAAGTAAAACTCAACACAAGCATGAGATGGTGATTTTTTTTAGCTAAATAAAATAAAAAAGGTAAGAAAAAAACAATTTGAATCATGATGGAAACAAAAAATCCACCATAACCACCACGTCCGAATAAATAAAAGAAAACATTGGCTTCTCTGCCAATAAACGGTGCAATGATAATCTGAAAAAGGTAAGCAACCAACGCGGGCAGTAAAATGCGTTTCAATTTTTTGAAAAGCAGATCGGGCTGATACAGTACCGCTAAAGATTCTATCCCTTTTCTTTCATAAGACATCGTATGGTTATAACCAGTAATGATCAGAAATAAAGGTACGGCTTGTTGAATATAAAAAGGGCCGCCGAAGTCTAACAATGTTTTGTTTGTAAAACTATGGATTACAATGACAAAAAGGATAGCCAATCCTTTAATGATGTCGATCGTTCGGTTGTATGTCAAAATAAGTCCTCCTGTTCTCTATCTATTATGAGACATTTGGACTTATTTGGAAAGTAATTTGCTAGAAAGGCGGATCAATAAAGCAAATAAAATTAAAGAAATAATAAAATACTGGTCATTATCAGAAGCGAGATAATGATACTAGCAGATGAAAGGAATCCAACCTTAGTGGACTTATTGCCAAAAATGATTGCATTGATCGTTGAAAGACTGGCAAAGGGAGCAAAGGCTAATAAAACTAAAATGGTACGAACGATTTGAGGCAGCGGCAGTAAAAAGTAAAATGCAGCGGCCAAAACAGCACCACAACCATAGCGGAATCCTAAAATCTTTGCCACTGTGGTTAAAGAAGAACGGTCGATTTGCAATTCTAAGTACAATCCAATCATGAACATGGATAAGAAAGCATTAGCATTTGAAAAAAGATGCACGATATTCAGCACAGAATCCGGCAGAGCAATGCCAGTAAGAGCTAATATCAGCATGATCAGGTATGTAGTAAATGGCGGAGAAGAAAGCAGCTTTTGCAATGTGCGAACAAGAGAAAGAACCTCTTTGTTTTGTCCTGTCATTTTTTCAACAGCAACTGTCGTACCGCCAGCCAGCATTAAAGAATTTCCCATGTCGAAACTGCCGATAAAAGGCACAGCAGCCGGGAAGAAGCCTTGAACAAATGGCATGGTGAAATTTCCGATATTGTACCCGGAAATACCAAACATTAGCAGTGACTGATCAACAGCAGATTTTTTTCGCCACCAAACTCCACCAAGAACAACTAACACAACATTACTGAAGAACCCTAAGAAAATCATCAAGAAAAAAGTTGCATTTACAGCTACTCCATTAAAACCTACGATAATAGCGGCCGGTAAAGTAATATAAACAATCATTTTTGAAAGAATGTGTCCGTCTTGCTCTTTTAACATCCCTCTCTTTTTAAATAAATAGGCTACAAGAATAACCAATAAAAAACCAACGGCTTGTATTAAAATGGGACCCATGGACTAAACTCCTTTAACTGATCTTTTTGCTGCATATTAAACTAGCAGTAATAAAACAGCGCTATGACTATCATACCGTTGCAAAAAGCGATTGACCAGCTATTTTGCAAAAAAATAGCGAAAGTTTTAGTGAGCAAAAACGAATGTGGTACAATAAAACAAAAGAAAGTAGGGGAAAGAATGAGTGAATTGAACGGGAAAAAAAGAGCAGATATCAAAATCGGTGCGCTAGTGGACATTGTCTTGAAAAAAGATCAGCGAACTGGAACTTTAACAAGAGGGCACGTAAAACGTATTTTAACAAATAGCGCTCAGCATCCTCATGGAATAAAAGTCATGCTGGAAGAAGACAATCAAGTTGGTCGAGTACAAAAAATTATAACGGCCTAAGAAATAGTTGTATTGCCATCTAATTGCAATAGTTTTCAAATCGAATTTTAAAAAAAGTTTGAGGGCCTTTTAACAGTGCCAGTGCAAGCTTTTAACGGGTTTTACATTCTTTTGCAACAGCGTTTCGGTTCACATTTGAAGAATTGAGGGGTATAATAATAAGGTAAGCTGTTCGAATTGAGTTCAGTGAATTTTCAATAGGAGGAAAATTATTATGAAAATCGGTATACCTAAAGAAATCAAAAATAACGAAAATCGGGTGGCTATTTCCCCAGCGGGTGTCTATAGTCTTACAGAAGGCGGACACGAAGTTTTAGTTGAAGCATCAGCTGGAAAAACAGCAGGCTTTACGGACGCTGAGTTTGAAGAATCAGGTGCAAAAATTGTAAACAATGCAGATGATGTTTGGGCTGCAGATATGGTTATTAAAGTTAAAGAACCATTGCCAGAAGAATACGGTTATTTCCGTGAGGGATTGATCATCTTCACTTATTTACACTTAGCAGCTGCTAAAGAATTAACAGAAAAATTAATGGAAACTGGCGTAACAGCAATTGGATATGAAACAATGGAAAAAGACGGTGTCTTACCGTTATTAACACCAATGAGTCAAGTAGCCGGTAGAATGGCTGTCCAAATCGGTGCACAATTTTTAGAAAATAACTACGGTGGTAAAGGATTACTGCTTGGCGGTACGCCAGGAGTTTCAACAGGTAATGTAGTCATTATCGGCGGCGGTGTTTCAGGCATGCATGCAGCTAAAATGGCTGTCGGACTTGGTGCCGATGTCACGATTTTAGATGTAAATCCTGCACGTTTAGCTGAATTAGGCAATATTTTCGGAAACTCTGTCACGACGTTGATGTCGAATGAATACAATATCGCAGAACAAGTGAAAACAGCTGATTTAGTGATCGGTGCGGTATTGATTCCAGGGTCTAAAGCTCCAACACTTGTTACAGAAGAAATGGTTGAATCGATGGAAGAAGGTTCCGTGATTGTGGACATTGCTGTTGACCAAGGCGGGATCGTAGAAACTGCTGATAAAGTAACCACCCATGATAACCCTGTTTATACACGCCATGGTGTGCTTCATTATGCTGTAGCCAATATGCCGGGAGCTGTTGCTAAAACATCGACAATGGCGTTGACAAACGTTACGATACCTTATGCTTTAGAAATCGCTAATAAAGGCGTTGTTCAAGCCTCACAAGACAACCCAACTGTCTACGGCGGGATCAATGTAATGGACTATAAGCTAACTAAAAAAGAAGTTGCTCAATCATTAGATATCGACTATGTTGAAGCAAGTACTTGTTTCAATAAATAGCAAAGAAAAAAGTCAGTTCTGTAAAAGGACTGGCTTTTTTTATAAAAAAGGAATACTTTGACTAAATAAACTTATGAAAAAAAGAGCTGAAATTCAGATCAGTTAGCATACTTAAAGAACCTATACCTCGAAAATCAGTTGTACAATAGGTGATAAGTGATAAAAAAGAAAAAATAGAGTATACTAAAAATGAGAAATTAAACAAAAGGAGTTTATTTATGGCAAAAAGCAGTAAAAAAATTCAAGTGGAAGTAAAAGAAACAGCACAAAACAAAGAAGGTTTTGTGGAACTGGCTTTGTATGTGAACCAAGAAAAAATCGGTATGATCCAACAAGAAGAAGGAAAACCTGTAACGGTCATAACCAATGCAGGTACCGAATCAAAAGCGAAGTCAATTGATGAGGGCATAAATAATTTGTTAATGGATTATAATTTACATCAACTGTAGTGATAAGCAGACAGACTGCATATTTGAATAACTTGTAAAGGACGTGATGGTAGATGTCAGCAATTCCAAAAGAAGCTTCGTTTAAAGAAAAAGCAAAAAAATGGCTAGAGATCATCAAACCCAATTGGGAGCGAGCTGAAGTATCTTCCAATTCAGCTGAACTAGCTTACTTTATTTTACTTTCGATAGCGCCTATTTTACTGGTAGTGGCTAATATCATTCCTTTTTTACCCATCAGTGCATCAGATATCTTGCCATATTTAAAAACGGCATTGCCGCCGGATATTTACAAAATCATACAGCCTATGTTAGCTGATTTTTTAAACAATACGCATGGTGGCATCATTTCAATCGGGTTGATCACCTCTCTTTGGTCAGCGAGTAAAGCGTTTAATGCGATGCAAGTAGTATTGAATGATGTGTATGGCGTTGAAAAACGAAAAAATTTCATTATTGTACGGGCGGTTTCTTTTCTAATTAATTTAGCGGTTGTAGGAGTTGTTGGACTCATTTTGTTCGCCTTTGTTTTTGGTAAGCAGATCCTGCATTTAGTGGAGAAGTTTCTACACATTCAGCTGCCTTTGATTGAAACTGTGCTGGGATTCCGTTGGTTGATTTTATTGGTCGTTTTGATTATTGTGCTTACGTTGGTTTATTTCTTATTGCCGAATCATGGTTTAAGTATAAAATACGCAGTGCCGGGTGCCATATTTACCACTATCGGCTGGTTGATTCTGTCTCAAGGCTTCTCTCTTTATGTGAAATATGCCGGTGGGGCAGCAGCAGGAAGCGGAGCATTCGGTGTGGTGATTGTGCTGATGTTATGGCTTTATTTATCAGCTATGATTTTATTGATGGGGGCATTCCTCAATACCGTTTACTATCAATATAAGACGAACAAAACCGTTGAACAAACTAAACAAGAAAAAGAAGCAGCTGAAGCAGGTAAAACGCAAAAAGATTATTTGATCGAATCAGCTGAGAGACAACGAGGGAAACTAACGAAAGTTAAAACAGTCGCTGATCACCAAGCGGAAGAAGCTGGAGCAGCAGAAGAACCGTTAAATTAAGTTTCTGATAGTTCATTCTAAGCGGTATAAATTTAGCTGATTTCTTATAAAAGAGTAAAGATGATGGGATTTTTTTATCCCATCCTTTTTTTTGTTTGCCGTTTCTTATATAATAGATGAAGTTCAATAACGGTTTTAATTGCTTAATTGAAGAGACAAGGAGATTTTTAGAAATATGAATGAGAACAAAGAATCAAAAATAGACTATGGAATCATATTATCTATTATGTTGTTAGCAATCATCAGTATAGCCACACTCTTTGCAACGACCTATATGATTGAAGGTAAAGGACTGCAAATAACCATTATGCAAGTTATTTGGTATATAGTGGGGATTATAGCGATTGTTGTGATCATGCAGTTTGACTCAGAGCAGCTTTGGAAGCTGGCGCCGATCGCCTATGGAGTGGGATTGCTGCTCTTAGTCTTAGTGTTGTTTTTTTATGATCGGCCGACTGCAGCCTTCACAGGCGCAAAAAGCTGGTTTAAGATTGGTCCCATTACTTTCCAGCCTGCTGAAGTCATGAAAATTGCCTTTATTCTAATGTTAGCGCGAGTAGTGACTCGGCACAACAGCGAATACGATGAACATTTTGTAAAAGCCGATCTGTTGCTGATTGGGAAGATTATCGCCATTTCTTTACCGCCGTTGATTTTGATTTTACTAGAACAAGATTTAGGAACGACTTTAGTCTTTTTAGCTATCATCGGCGGCGTTATTTTAATGTCAGGAGTAACGTGGCGCCTCCTTTTACCGCTGTTTTTAAGTATTTCTGCTCTCGGCGGCGGTTTGCTCTTTCTAGTGGTATATGACCGCAGTTTCTTGTTGAAGCTAGGTTTTAAACCCTATCAGTTTGCTAGAGTCGATTCTTGGCTCGATCCTTATCATGATGCTGCAGATGCAGCTTATCAATTGATTCAGAGTATGAAAGCCATCGGATCAGGTAAAGTATTTGGTAAAGGGTTCGGTGTTTCAGAAGTATACGTCCCCGTTCGAGAGTCCGATATGATTTTTGCAACCATCGGTGAAAACTTCGGCTTTATCGGCAGTTGTATTTTGATCTTTATTTATTTTTTATTGATTTATCAAATGATTCGTATCTGTTTTGATACAAAAAATGAATTTTACACGTATATCTCTACAGGAGTTATCATGATGATCTTATTCCACGTTCTTGAAAACATTGGAATGGGAATTGGTTTATTGCCGCTGACCGGAATTCCGCTTCCGTTTATTTCTCAAGGTGGAACAGCCTTGTTGGGGAATATGATGGGAGTAGGCTTGATCATGTCAATGAGGTACCATTACCGCAGTTACATGTTTTCTGAAGAACGGGAAGGATTTTAATTTCTTCAACTGAAGTGAAATGGAGAGAATAAAGATGCTATACTATTATCAACACCCAACTTGTTCTACGTGTCGAAATGGCAGAAAGTGGCTGGATCAGCAAGGAATTGCATATGAAGCCATCGATATGATTGCTGCACCGCCTTCCAAAGAACAACTAATGGAATGGATGACGTTGTCTGACTTGCCAATTGCTCGTTTTTTTAATACAAGCGGCAATCGTTACCGTGAGTTAGGATTAAAAGAAACGGTCCCCACAATGGATAAAGAAACGGCAGCAGCGTTGCTTGCAACTGATGGGATGCTGATTAAGCGCCCACTCGTAACAAATGGTAAAAAAGTTACGGTAGGATTCAAAGAAGAACGATTTGAAAAAGAATGGCTCACCAGTAAAGGAGAAGAAAAATGACTGAAAAAACAAAAGTAAAATACAGTGAAAATGGCTTATGGATTTTAAAAGATGGCGAACACTACCGAATCGGTTTGTCTGAAAAAGGACAAGATGACTTAGGTGAAGTGATGTTTGTCGAAATTCCGACTGACGTTGCACGAGTAGAAAAAAACGATAATTTGATCGGAGTTGAAGGAGCGAAAGCTGTTACTGAATTAATCGCTCCTTTTTCAGGAAAAGTTATGAGTTTTAATACGGAATTAGCGGACAATCCAGAAGACTTAAACACAAGTAATCGTGATAAAAATTGGATCGTGGATGTAACAGAAGTCGATGAAGCCGAATTCAATGCTCTTTCCGACGAGGTTTAACAATTTTTTTAATTGATAGATAAAATAGTTCTTGTTAAAAACCTTATATGTAACAGCAAAAACCACTAAATTGCCTTTCTAAGGAGCCGTTTAGTGGTTTTTTGTGTTCAAAATTTTTTTGCCTGCCTTAAGTGTGAGAAAAGATGCAGCATACGTCACGCAAATACCGGTTGCCTGCCTTAACGTCTTAAAATGAAGAGCGATATGTCAGGCAAAGCCCGTTTCTGTGACATAACATTGAAAACATACGTACCTTATGTCACTTAAACTTTTTTTAATGCGGTAAAGAGTGAACATCCTCCTTAATTTTTTATTAGTGATAGAACGTTTGATGGTCCTTGATTTATGCAAGAACTAGGTGCTAAAAAACGAGATAGTATAAGTTTTGAAGTGTTGTTTCATATGCTGGGTTTTAGATTTCAGACAAAGATTACTATTTTTGACAAAAATCAACGTTTTTTGCTAGTTGACAGACAAAACAGCTTCTGTTAGAATGTGGACAATATCATATCTAAATGCGTAGATAAGAAGAGTACGTTCGTTACAAACATTTATTAGAGAACCTCGGTTGCTGAAAAGAGGGAATGGGAGTCGAACTGAAGATGGTCTTTGAGCAGAATGAGTGAATGCATAGCATAAGCTGATTCCGGAAGCATCCGATAAAGTGCCACAGTATACGAGCTGCAATGAGCTTTCGTACTGGATGAGACTGGTTTAGTGATAAATCGGTGAACTAAGGTGGTAACACGAAAAGTAACAACTTTCGTCCTTATATTAAGTAAATGACTTAATATGAGGGCGGAAGTTTTTTTATTTATGAGAATTGTTTGAAAATGACCAAGGAAGGAAATGACCAATGATTGAATTAGCCAATATCAAAAAAGTTTTCCAAACGAAACAAGGACAGCTGACAGCCGTTGAAGATGTGAATTTAACCATTAAAGACGGTGAAATATACGGCATTGTGGGTTATTCAGGAGCTGGAAAGAGCACATTAGTCCGGATGTTTAATGGACTTGAAACTCCTACATCGGGAACCGTAGCTGTCAACGGCAATATTATTTCAAAATTAACAGGAAAAGATTTAAGGAAAGAACGACAAAAAATCGGAATGATTTTTCAACACTTCAATCTTTTATGGTCAAGAACAGTATTAGAAAATGTTCTATTTCCATTAGAAATTGCCGGGATGGGAAAAGCTAAAAGCATTAAGAAAGCGAAAGAACTGATTCGATTAGTCGGTTTGGAAGGACGTGAAGAAACTTATCCCGCTCAATTATCTGGTGGACAAAAACAACGGGTCGGAATCGCACGTGCTTTAGCAAATGAACCTACACTGTTATTATGCGATGAAGCAACGAGTGCTCTAGATCCTCAAACAACGGATGAAGTCCTCGATTTGTTGCTGGATATCAATAAACGATTGAATTTAACCATTGTTTTGATCACGCATGAAATGCATGTGGTTCGTAAAATTTGCCATAAGGTGGCTGTGATGGATAACGGAACCGTTGTCGAATCAGGAGATGTAATGGAAGTTTTTAAACATCCTCAACAAGAAATCACAAAACGGTTTATCCGGCAAGATGCTAATCCGAACAGTGAAGATACAGATGAGATTTTGGAAGAAATGCTGACCGCTTATCCTGAAGGAAAAATTATTCATTTAACTTTTCAGGAAGAACAGGTCAAAATGCCGGTCATTTCTAAAATTGTGCGGGACTATGAAGTAGAGTTGAATATCATCCAAGGAAATATTCGACACGCAAAAGAAGGGTCGATCGGTTCATTGTATGTGCAGTTGACCGGCAGCGAACCGCAAATTGCTCAAGCCATCGAACGCTTGAATCAAATGAAAGTAGGAGTAGAGGTGATGGAACATGTTGTCGAATCTTAAAATTGGAGCAGGATTGATGAGCCAGTACTTTGATTTTTCAGAAATCCATTGGGACAGAATGCAAAAAGCAGCTATCCAAACACTAGGGATGACAGCCGGTTCAGTGATCGTCGTCTTCCTGCTAGGTTTGTTGCTAGGGCTGCTGCTATACGAAACAAATGGAAAAGATACGTTTTTTGCCAAGGGATTGTATGGGGTTGTAGCCATTCTTGTAAATGTCTTTCGTTCTGTTCCATTTATTATCTTGATTGTACTCATGATGCCGATAACCAAAAGTTTAGTTGGTTCCATGATTGGCCCAATGGCTGCTTTACCCGCTTTGATTGTTTCTTCAGCCCCTTTTTATGGGCGACTAGTAGAAATCGGCTTTCGCGAGATCGATAAAGGTGTAATCGAAGCAGCAGAAGCGATGGGAGCAAACAAATGGGAAATTATTTATAAAGTCCTCATACCGGAAAGTTTGCCGGCCATCGTTTCCGGACTGACGGTGACGACTATTTCATTAGTCGGTTATACGGCCATGGCAGGTGTCATCGGAGCAGGTGGATTAGGAAATCTAGCTTACTTAGAAGGATTTCAACGTAATCAACCAGCTGTGACATTGATTGCCACATTGATTATTCTCGTGGTCGTTTTTATTATCCAATTCATTGGAGACAGCGCAGTCAAGCGGATAGACAAGCGTTAAGTGCTTTAGCAATCAGGTGAAACGTTTATTAAATAGTTGAAATAGAAAAAATAAGACTAAAAGGGGAGATTTATTATGAAAAAATCAACAGTATTTGGAACACTTTTAACAGTAGGACTGTCATTAACCTTAGCAGCTTGCGGCAGCAACGGTTCATCATCAGACTCATCGTCAGCAGGATCATCAAAGGATGACACGACTACAATCAAAATTGGCGCCAGCAATGTCCCGCATGCAGAGATATTAGAATTTGCTGAACCTTTACTTGAAAAAGAAGGCATTAAATTAGATATTACGACGTACAATGATTATGTCATACCTAACGTCGCGTTAGACGAAGGCGACATTGATGCCAACTACTTCCAACATATTCCATTCTTCGAAAGTGCCGTTGCTGAAAATGATTATGATTTTGTTAACGCAGGGGCGATCCATATTGAACCGCTTGGTCTGTATTCGAAAAAATACAAAAACTTAGATGAAGTAAAAAAAGGTGCGACCGTTTTAGTCAGCAATAGCCAAGCCGACTGGGGCCGTGTAATCAGTATTCTGGCAGATAACGATTTAGTCACATTGAAAGACGGCGTTGATCCAACAACGGCCACATTTGATGATATTGATAAAAATCCTAAAGAGCTGAACTTTGAATACGAAAATGATCCCGCATTGATGACAACATTGTATCAACAAGACGAAGGCGACTTAGTTGCGATCAATTCTAACTTTGCCGTTGACCAAGATATCAATCCACTGGAAGATTCGATTGCTTTGGAAAGCACAAGCTCGCCTTATGCGAATATTATAGCCATCCGTTCTGAAGATGCTAAAGATCCTGCTATTTTAAAATTAGTAGAAGTATTGAAATCAAAAGAAGTACAAGATTTTATTCTTGATAAATGGGACGGAGCAGTTGTTCCCGTCAAAGACTAAACAAGAAAAGTGGGACAAGCCGTTTTGACTCGACAGGAAAATAGTTAGTGTCTGTCGGATGGTTCATTCATACATTATAGAAAAGCCCCTTTTTAAACGAATTTCGTTTAAAAAGGGGCTTTTTCTTATTATGCACCAGTAGATTTGTCCTGCTCTTTGGAATTGACACGTTCAACGAATTCGTTAAACAAATCTTGCATCTTACTGTCACGTTTCATCATTAATTCAGGATGCCATTGAACGGCTACGATACTTTGCTTTGAATCAACAGCTTCAAAGCCCTCGATCAACAAGTCTTTGCTCCAAGCGACAGGCTTGAAAGCTCTTGCCAGTTCTTTGACCGCTTGGTGGTGATAAGAATTGACCAAATAGGTTTTTCCAAAAATAGTTCCCAATCGGCTGTCTGGTTCAATATCGATTGTATGTGTTCCTAGGTCAAAATATGTTTGCTGAATGTGTTGGACGGTTAAGTCAGGATAATGCGACAGATCCTGATAAAGCGTTCCGCCATAAGCTACATTTAATAATTGAAACCCGCGACAAACAGCTAAAATGGGTTTATGTTGAGCAACTGCCTCTTTGATCAAGGCCATTTCAAAAGCATCGCGTGTCGGGCTGGTAGCGCCAAGTTTCAAGCTGGGTTCTTCGCCATATAAAAGAGGAGAAACGTCTTGCCCGCCTGCTAATAATAAGCCGTCTATCCGTTCAATATAATCAGCCGCTTCTTCAGGCAAACTGATCGGTAAGACAATGGGTGCTCCTTCCGCTGCAACGATTCCATCCACAAATCCTTGAGGAGTATAAGTGACGGGCAAGCCATTGGTGACATTTAAATCGATTAAACTATTTCCGGCAATTCCAATTAACGGTTTTTTCATTGAGTATTCCTGCTTTCTATTTCAATTATTTTTCTACTGTACCATTTGTTTATTAAGTCCGCTACTATAGATGCATTAAAAGCTGCGTTAAAAATGAACATTAAAAACAAACAACTGGATTCTACAGAACTGCGGCGACTCAAAAGTCTGTTCGGCGGCCGACAAAAAATGCGAATGAATAAAATGGAATAGATTTGGTATGTTTGTCCGGGTGAAAATCAGTTATGTACCTTAACAAGAACGAAAGGACAACGATATGGTCCATAAAAACAAGCTACAGACCATATCGCTTGGGCAAATGAACTTTTAAGGTCGTAAACAAGTTTTAATGACCGTAACTATAACTAATTTTTGTCTTTAAGGTACTTAAACAACTGCTGGTTTAATTTACACTAAAAAAGTAAGTGAGTTTACTGCTTGCTCGGCATTGCGCAAACTCCTTAGTTGGGCTAAAATAAAAGACAGTAGACAAACGTTCGAAAAAGGAGATGGAATGATGGCTCGTTTAGACATTAAAAATTTGCATGTTTCAATCGAAGACAAAGAGATCTTAAAAGGGGTGGATTTAGTCCTGAATACAGGAGAAATTCATGCCATTATGGGGCCAAACGGTACAGGGAAATCAACATTAGCAGCGGCAATCATGGGCCATCCCAGTTACCAAGTGACAGAAGGGGAAATATTATTGGACGGTCAAAACGTATTGGAAATGGCGGTCGACGAACGGGCACGCGCCGGTTTATTTTTAGGTGTGCAATATCCAAGCGAAATAGCAGGGATCACTAATGCGGAATTTATGCGGGCTGCCATCAATGCACGCCGGCCTGAAGACGATAAAATTTCTGTCATGCAGTTTATTAAAAAAATGGATGAAAAAATGGCCGTACTGGACATGCCGGAAGAAATGGCTGAACGGTATTTAAACGAAGGCTTTTCCGGTGGAGAAAAAAAGCGCAATGAAATTTTACAAATGATGATGATCGAACCGGCATTTGCTATTTTGGATGAAATTGATTCAGGATTAGACATTGATGCCTTAAAAGTTGTGTCTAAAGGGATCAACGCGATGCGCAATGAACATTTTGGCGCCTTGATCATCACGCATTACCAACGGTTATTAAATTATGTGACACCGGATGTGGTCCATGTCATGATGAACGGCGTAGTGGTTAAAACCGGCGGCGCAGAATTGGCGAAACGATTAGAAGCAGAAGGTTACAAAGGGATTCGCGATGAATTGGGAATCGATTTTGCTTTAGATGAAGATTAAAAAGGAGGAATTCAGGATGAAAGAAACAAACTATTTGGACTATCTTGATGCCGTCCGTCATGCTTCACTGATGAAAGGCGAACCTGAATGGATGCTGCAGCTGCGCTTAGCTGCTTTGGAGAAAATTGAGGAGTTGGAATTGCCGGTTATCGAACGCGTTCGCTATCATCGCTGGCCGTTGCTGCAAGTTCCTGATTTTTTCTTGATGGAAGAGCCGGTTTTTCTGGCAAATGATTTTTTAGCTGCTGATACCGATGCTCCGCGATTGGTTCAAGTTGGCACACAAACTGCTTTTGAACAATTGCCGATGGAATTGATTGAACAAGGCGTTATTTTTACCGATATTTTTACGGCAATGGAAGAACACCCGGAACTGGTAGAAGAAGCGTATATGCAATTGGCCGTCAAACCAGATGAAGACAAGCTGACCGCTTTTCATGCGGCTTTTATGAACAGCGGCATGTTCTTATATGTGCCTAAAAACGTGGTGATCGAAGAACCGTTAGAAGCTCTTTTTATCCAAAACAATCAAGAAGCCACTAGTTTTATCAAGCACGTATTGATTTATGCAGAAACAAACAGCGCGTTTACGTATGTCGAAAAATACCAAACGATTGGCGAAATCAGCAATGCTGCCAATATCGTGGTGGAAGTAATCACAAAACAAGGCGCAAAAGTGAAATTTTCAGCAGTCGATGAACTAGGCGAGCAAACGACGACTTACTTTAATCGTCGTGGACATTTATTAGGCGATTCACAAATCGAATGGGCGATTGGTGTGATGAATCAAGGCGATGTGATTGCAGATTTTGATTCGGATTTGATTGGCGAAGGCTCGCATAGCGAAGTCAAAGTAGTGGCTATCAGCATGGGCAAACAAATCCAAGCCATCGATACACGCGTGACCAACTATGGGCGACATTCGATTGGCCATATTTTACAGCACGGCGTGATACGGGAAAGAGCAACGCTGACATTCAACGGGATCGGCCACATTATCAAAGGGGCTAAAGGAGCCGATGCCCAACAAGAAAGCCGCGTATTGATGCTGTCCGATAAAGCCCGTGGAGATGCTAATCCGATTTTGTTGATCGACGAAAACGATGTGACGGCAGGACACGCTGCTAGTGTCGGACGAGTCGATCCGGAAGAAATGTATTATTTGATGAGCCGCGGCATTCCAAAAGAAGAAGCAGAACGCTTAGTGATTCGTGGATTTTTAGGATCCGTGATTGCGGCGATTCCATTGAAAGCCATTCGCAATGAGTTAGTGGAAACGATTGAAGGGAAGCTGACGAAATGACCATTCAAGGTGCAGAGTGGAAAAGAGACTTTCCGATTTTAAATCAGTGCGTCAACGATGAACCGCTGGTTTATTTGGACAGTGCCGCTACCAGCCAAAAACCAACACAAGTACTAAAAGCCGTCGATACCTATTATCAAACTGCCAATGCCAATGTCCACCGCGGTGTTCATACCTTAGCGGAACGAGCAACTGCTCAATACGAAGCAGCGCGCGAAAAAGTCCAACAGTTTATTCATGCGAAGGAAATAGCAGAAATCTTATTTACGCGTGGCACGACCACCAGCTTGAATTGGGTAGCTAAAAGTTTCGGCGAAGCAAACGTGCAAGAAGGCGATGAAATTGTGATTTCTTATATGGAACACCATTCCAATATTGTTCCTTGGCAGCAGCTTGCTAAAAAAACAAAAGCGACATTGAAATACATTGAGCTGACAGCAGACGGCCAATTAGATCTGGACAGTGCAGCCCAACAAATTACAAAACGTACGAAAATCGTTGCCTTGACCCATGTGTCGAATGTACTGGGCAGTGTGAATCCGATCGCTGAACTGACTCGAATGGCACATGCTGTTGGTGCAGTAATCGTTATTGACGGCGCACAAGCTGTGCCGCATATGGCAGTCGATGTGCAACAATTGGACGTTGATTTTTATGCTTTCAGCGGCCACAAAATGCTGGGACCGACCGGCATTGGTGTCTTGTACGGCAAACGAACGTTATTAGAACAAATGGAACCCGTCGAATATGGCGGTGAAATGATTGATTTTGTTCACGAGCAAGACAGCACCTGGACCGAATTGCCATGGAAATTCGAAGCCGGAACACCGAATATCGCCGGAGCGATCGGATTAGGCGCAGCGATCGATTATGTAACAAAAGCAGGAGTAGAAAATATCCATGCTTACGAACAAGAACTGGTCGCTTATTTGCTGCCTAAACTTCAGATCATTCCGGGTCTAACACTTTATGGACCAGTTGACGCGGCTGAACGCACTGGAGTCGTGACATTCAACTTGGAAGGCATTCATCCGCATGATCTGGCAACAGCTTTGGATATGCAAGGGGTCGCTGTTCGCGCTGGACACCATTGTGCACAGCCGTTAATGCAGTATTTGCAGGTTTCTTCGACGGTCCGGGCCAGCTTTTATTTGTACAATACGAAAGCAGATGCAGACTGTTTAGTTGAAGCACTGATAGCCGCAAAGGAGTTTTTCAATCATGGCACTATCTAGATTAGACCATTTATACCGGCAAGTGATTCTCGATCATTCCAGCCATCCTCACCATCACGGCACATTGGAACAGGCCACCGATCAAATCGAACTGAACAACCCGACTTGCGGTGATGTGATCCAGCTGCAGTTGATTCTTGAGGAAGATCGGATCAACGATATCCGCTTTTCAGGCAGCGGCTGCACCATCAGCACAGCCAGCGCGAGTATGATGACCGATGCAGTGATCGGGAAAACAACAACAGAAGCCTTAGCATTAGCGGAACAATTCTCGCTGCTTGTCCAAGGAAAAGAAAATGAAGAAATGGAAGACTTAGGAGACGCTGCAATTTTGAGCGGCGTGTCAAAATTCCCCGCTCGCATCCGCTGTGCCACATTGGCATGGAAAGGACTTGAAAAAGCTTTAAGTGAAGCACGAAAAGAGCAAGATAATGAGTAGTGAGAAAGGAGTGTTTGAAGATGAGTAAAGTACCAGAAACGCAAGAATACCAATTTGGCTTCCATGATGATATCGAATCGGTTTACACGACCGGAAAAGGCATCTCAGAAGAGGTCATTCGCGAAATATCCGGCCGTAAAAGCGAACCGGAATGGATGCTGGATTTTCGTTTGAAATCTTTCCGTCACTTTGAAAGTCGGCCAATGCCGAAATGGGGCGCAGATTTGTCGGAGATCGACTTTGATGAGATCACCTATTATAAAAAATCCAGCAACAAACCAGAACGCAGCTGGGAAGATGTACCGGATAAAATCAAAGAAACCTTTGAACGCATTGGGATTCCTGAAGCCGAGCGCAAATACTTGGCCGGTGCCGGCGCCCAATACGAATCCGAAGTCGTTTACCACAATATGAAAGAAGAATTCGAAAAAATGGGCATCGTCTTTTTAGATACCGACAGTGCTTTAAAAGAATATCCCGAAATCTTCAAAGAACATTTTGCAACGGTTGTCCCGCCGACTGATAACAAATTAGCCGCTTTAAATTCAGCTGCTTGGTCAGGTGGAACGTTTATCTATGTGCCCAAAGGCGTCCGCTGTGAAGTGCCTCTGCAAATGTACTTCCGTATCAACGATGAAGGCATGGGTCAATTTGAACGAACATTGATCGTAGTGGATGAAGGAGCTAGTGTGCATTATGTGGAAGGCTGTACGGCACCAACTTTTTCGTCTAGCAGTCTGCATGCAGCCATCGTAGAAATCGTCGTCAAAAAAGACGCTTATTGCCGCTATACGACTATTCAAAACTGGTCCGATAATGTTTACAATCTAGTGACTAAAAGAGCCACAGTCGATGCAGGCGGTACGATGGAATGGATCGACGGCAACTTAGGCGCGAAAACGACCATGAAATACCCGAGCGTTTACTTAAACGGGAACGGAGCTCGCGGTACCATGCTGTCGATTGCGATGGCCGGAGCCGGACAAAACCAAGATACCGGCGCAAAAATGATCCACAATGCACCGAACACATCCAGCTCAATCGTCTCCAAATCGATTGCTCATGACGGCGGAGAAGTCAATTACCGCGGACAAGTGACATTTGGAAAAAACTCAGGCGGATCGATTTCGCATATTGAATGCGACACAATCATTATGGATGACCTGTCCAAATCCGATACGATTCCTTTCAACGAGATCCACAACGGCAATGTGTCGCTAGAACACGAAGCCAAAGTATCCAAAATCTCCGAAGAACAACTCTACTACCTGATGAGCCGCGGTCTAACCGAAGAAGCAGCCACCGAAATGATCATCATGGGCTTCGTCGAACCCTTCTCCAAAGAACTGCCGATGGAATACGCAGTGGAGTTGAATCGGTTGATTGCTTATGAGATGGAAGGGTCGGTGGGATAATAATAAAACGATTGCTCGAAACGTTGGTTTTACAACGTTTCAAATTTTTTATGGCCTCTTATTTTGGGATTGGCTACGATTGATATCTCGGTTTCTAGCTATATATTATCTTGAATTTTTGATTTAAATAGCTTTTATTTCTGATAAGGAGGAGATATCTAGCTATTTCCAAATTCCTTATGAAGAAGTAAAAAGAATATGGGATACTTCTTTTTGAATGTAGTTTTACTTGTCTTATTGTTTGATTAGATATACCAAAAATGAAGTATCCATTTGTTGTAACTAAAATAGATAAGATGCTTGTTAGTGTGATTGAATACTTTCTCGAAAATATTTATCCTAAAAACAATGTTAGGTTAACAATAGTCCTTTTCTACCATATCCACTCTTTGAAAATTTAACAATAAAAAGGACTAATTTTTGTCTAAGAGGTGTACTATTCTTGAAAGAAGAAAAGATAATCGGTAGCAATATTAGATGACTCTGATTAGAAAAATATTAATCAATCAGAACTTGGTAGTGAACTATAGCTTAATAAAATTGCTATGACAAAAGAAATATTCGAAGATTTACTTCATTGACTACTTGTAGTCAATTTGATTTAGAGCATTTATGTTACACTCTGGTGTCGCAAAGAAATATTGGTATAATAAAGATGATATATGACGTTAGGGTATACATTACATATCCATTCTTTTTTAATAATAGTTGGTTTTAATAATAAAAAATATAAAAGTAATAGCTGTTGAGTTAATGGAATTAGTTTTTTTATATTCGTACCTCAATTAGTTATGTTTAGGCAGAATTGAACTTGTGGAAAGAGAAAAGGTGAGGGCGTATTAGTAAGCAAGTTGTTGAATATTTATATTATCCTAAAAAAGGTAGAATGAATAATATTAAAGAAACATTTCTGAAAATGTTATCACCATATATGAGCGATAACCTCTTAGAATATCAGAATAATGAAAAAAAATATGAATTTAGTTTTAATATGAGAAACTATAACGATTCGTTACACGTAATATTTCAGTATAATAAGACTGGTAAGATAGGGATAAATGATGTACATTCATTTCAAATTTTCCTAAATGAGATTAATATTGAAGCAAGCAAATCAAAATTAAATTACACTACTATTTTAGATACGAATGCATTGTTTTTTTCAAAAAAATTACTACCATACTTGCATAGTTATGAATGGGCTTTAAGAAAATTGATATATTTATTGTCCCCAACATATTTTGACAACTGGACAGAAGAGTCTATTCCGAATGAAATGATTTCAGCAATAAAAAGAAAACAGAAACAAGTAATTGGAAAGTATGACTTAAACAATCTTTTACAGTGGATAGATTTATACGATTTTGAAGAATACCTCTTTGGTGAAAATTACTTATCTGTTGTTGTAGGAAATGAAAAAAATATTGTAAGATATAAAGAGATAAACAGAGAAGAATTGTTAAATTTATTTCGAGAACCTGATAATTTAAGCATATCTAAGCCGTATTCATTATGGAGTGAAGTATTTAGAAAATATATGTATATTGACTTAGAGGAAATTCAAAAAGACATGGAATTAATCAGGGAAGGTAGAAATATTGTAAGTCATAACAAAGAGATTCAATTACCCTTATATCAGCAACTAATAAAAAATCTAAAAAAATACGTGAAACAATTAGATGCAGCTTTTCAAAAAATACTAATTGGTGAAATTGCTGATGAGGAACTTTCAGATATGAGTGATGATTTTGAAGGATATGTCAATAATCGTATAAATAATTCTGAAATACTAAGTGCCTCTTTAAAAGGAATACAAGAAGCGGTTGGCGCCCAACAGAGCTGGATGGCCAATGCTGGTCTGTCTGACACAATGAAAACAAGTTTAAAAGGAATACAAGAAGCGGTTGGCGCCCAACAGAGCTGGATGGCCAATGCTGGTCTGTCTGACACAATGAAAACAAGTTTAAAAGGAATACAAGAAGCGGTTGGCGCCCAACAGAGCTGGATGGCTAATGCTGGTCTGTCTGACGCAATGAAAACAAGTTTAAAAGGAATACAAGAAACGAGGGAGAATAATGTTTGAAACAGATTAATTTGATTCCTCAAATAACTTTTCTACATGCTGATATATGTTGTCAACCTATAGTAATTTGTTAAATGAAATATCTCTATAAAGCCTATTTTTTATTCTTTTTTCAAAAAGAGCCATTGAAAGGTCAATAGGATAATCTAGTATTTAAAGCTGGAAATACATGGTTGTAAGTGTTTCCGGCTTTTGTTATTATTGATAGTTTTTTACTACATCACAAAGCTATGTTCTCAAGAAACAATAAGGCCAATGTTTCTAACAAAACTTACTTATGTTGTTAACCAAATGCTCTAAACAACTATTTTTGGACTTTCTCAAGATAAATATAGTTGCTCAAATCTAAAATTTTTATAATATGAATTAGGTCTTTTTTTGCCATGAAACAAATAAAAAATAGAAAGAAAAAGTTAGAAAAAAGAATAGGTATTAAACTTCATATTTAATTAGAGGGAATTGTTATTGAATTTTACAAAACTGACATCCGCTACTAGAAATTACCGGTAACTTAGTCTGCTAAATACCATGAACTCTATGGTAAAATGGTTTTATGGATGGATAATATAGAAAGAAGTGAAACTTTTGAAGGAAATTAATGTAGTGGGTGCTATTTTAGTAGAGAACGGTAAAATTTTATGCGCACAACGAGGTGAAAGTAAAAATTTAGCTCATTTGTGGGAATTCCCAGGTGGGAAGATTGAAGATGGAGAGACGCCTCAAGAAGCATTGATACGCGAATTAAAAGAAGAACTATTGATTGAAGTAGAAGTACAGTCAGAAAAGTTTGAGGAAACAAGTTACCAATATGATTTTGGTTTAGTGAATTTAACAACCTTCATTTGCTTACTAAAAAAAGGGACGCCACAGCTAACTGAGCATATTGCAGTGAAATGGTTAAAGCCAGCAGAATTAAACAAGGTACAGTGGGCGCCAGCTGACATCCCAGCAGTTGAAAAGTTAATGGAAAAGAACGTGGTATTATGACAGATATGCTAGAACGTTCTTTAAAAAAAGCCTTTATTGACCAAAAGACTGAAGGTTCTTTATATGATCCTCAGATTATTATCAATGATACGAAAAATAAGCGATATATATTGAGTGTATTACAAGACGAACTGGATACATGTGAAGAATTCTTTTTTTCGGTAGCTTTCTTAACTCAAGATGGATTAGCAGCGTTAAAAACACAATTAGCAGATTTACATAGCCGTGGAATTAACGGGAAAATACTAACGTCAGTTTACTTAGCATTTAACCAGCCAGCTGTTTTTGAAGATTTATTGAAGATTCCTAATGTAGAAGTCCGTATTTCGCAAAAGCAAGGATTTCATTCTAAAGGTTATTTGTTTAAGCAAGTAGGCTACCATTCCTTTATCATTGGAAGTTCTAATTTAACGATGAGTGCTTTAAAGGTAAATTATGAATGGAATGTTCGTTTAACGTCTTATGATCACGGACAAATGATTCAGGATATTCAAGTACATATGGATCAGGAATGGAAAGAGGCCCAATTATTAACACCAGAATGGATTCATAACTATCAAAAAGCTTACCAACCAATGACGTATTACAGGGAAGTCAGTCAAGTTCAAGAACAGTCTCTCATTGATGAAGCAACTTCTTATATTGTTCCAAATGAAATGCAAAAAGCAGCTTTACTTAATCTAGAAGAATTAAGAGCTACTGGAGCAAAAAAAGGGCTAGTTATTTCTGCTACCGGAACTGGAAAAACTTACTTATCAGCTTTTGATGTTTTACAAGCCAAGCCAAAACGTGTTTTATTTATCGTTCATCGAGAACAAATTCTAAATAAAGCAAAGAGTGATTATCAAAAAATTCTTGGCGGGAAAACTGAAGACTATGGCATTCTTTCTGGAAATAAAAAAGAAATAAAAGCAACTTATCTTTTCGCAACAATCCAAACAATTTCAAAAGATCCAGTCCTGCAACAATTTGCTAAAGATCACTTTGATTACATCTTGATCGATGAAGTTCATAAAGCAGGTGCTCCATCATACCATCGAGTTATAGACTATTTTGAACCAACGTTTTTATTAGGGATGACTGCAACGCCTGAGCGAACAGACGGATTTAATATCTTTGAATTGTTTGATTACAATATTGCTTATGAGATTCGGCTTCAAGAAGCATTAGAAGAAGAAATGCTTTGTCCGTTTCATTATTTTGGAGTGACGGATTATGAAAAAAATGGTGAACTCATTTCTGAAGCGACTGATTTAAAACACTTGGTGGATGAAGAACGAGTCACATACTTATTAGAAAAGTTGAATTACTATAGTTGTTCTGGCAACACGCCTAAAGGGTTAGTTTTTTGTAGCCGTAAACAAGAAGCTGAGACATTGTCTTTTTTGTTTAATCAAAATGGACATCCAAGTACGTATTTAACTGGTGAACATTCACTTGAAGAACGAGAAAAGCAAGTTGAACGATTAGAAAATGGCGAGATAGAATATATTTTTACAGTAGATGTTTTCAATGAAGGAATCGACATTCCAAAGATCAATCAAGTCGTGATGTTGCGAAACACCCAATCGAGTATTATTTTTGTGCAACAGCTTGGACGGGGTTTAAGAAAAGATCCATCAAAAGAATATGTTACGGTCATTGATTTTATTGGGAATTATAAAAACAATTATATGATTCCAATGGCTTTGTCAGGTGATGTATCTAGGGATAAAAATAATTTGCGTAAGGATACGTTTGACACAAACTTTATTTCGGGTATTTCTTCTGTCAATTTCGAAAAAATTGCGAAACAACAAATTTTTTCTTCCATTAACCAAGTTTCTATGGACAGCATGAGCGAATTAAAAAAAACGTTCCAATTGCTTTATAATCGACTTGGACGCGTACCCTATCTTAAAGATTTTCAAGAACAACAAACTTTAGAACCGTTGTTAATTGCCAATAAAAAATTAAGTTACTATGATTTTTTAGTAAGTGTAAAGCAGAATAAAGGAACTATTTCAGAGATAGAAAATCGATTTTTAATGTTTACTTCAAGAGAGCTCTTACCAGGCATGCGAAAGCAAGAACTAATCTTATTACAAAAAATGATGAGTGAACCTACAAAAATTCTCACGTTAAAAGAAATCCAGCACTTATTTGAGGAACATGGTGTTTTATCAGATGATGAAACTTTGAATTCTGTGTTGAACACATTAGACTTGAGTTTTTATACTGGTTCCACAGCTTCCACCTATAAGGATCTTATTTTTATTGAAAGAACTGATAATCTGGTGAAATTATCCTCCTTATTTAAACAAGCGATGGACAATGAGTACTTTACTTATTTGATGAAAGATATTCTTTTAACAGGTGAACTAAAATCAGCAAACTATTCTTCAGAAAATCAATTGACGCGTTATCAAAAGTACAAACGGAAAGATGTTTTGCGTTTATTGAACTGGGATAAACAAATGATAGACCAAAATATTGGTGGATATACAGCAAGTAAAGGCGAATTCGTTATTTTTGTAACACTAAGAAAAGGAGAAACCTTCTCAGGTGCACAAATGGCTTATGAAGATGAGTTGCTAGATTATTCAACGATGGAGTGGTTCACAAAAGCTCCTAGAACGATGAAATCTCCTGAAGTCCAAAAATTACTCCATCCTGAAGAATGGAATATTCGAGTATTTGCTAAGAAATCTGATAATGAAGGAATTGAATTTTATTATCTAGGAGAAGTGAAACCAGTAAAAGAATCCATTGTGGAGTTAGAAAAGCCTCTCCAAAATGGTGAAAAGAAAAAAGTTGTAGAAATGTTTTTAAAATTTTCAAGTCCTATTGATATGAATCTGTATCGGTATTTAGAAGCTGGACAGGAGTAATCTTAGAATGAGTATTGCGGAGTATTTTGACCAAATGCAAAATTAAAATGCAATACTCATTTTTTAAACTTTATATGATTAGGAAGAATTAGTTATAGATCCTTTCTAGAATAAATATAAGTTTTTTACTTTTATATAACTGAAGTTTCTATTTCTTATAGAGGTTTATGTTTCTTTAAATTGGTAGCATACTTCTTATTCAGTGATAAATACATAAAATTTGAAGTTAACTTCAAATATTGATGAATATCAATAATAATTGAAGTTTAGTTACATGAATAAATCTTCTCTACATTGCAGATTGGCTGCTATCAGATTGATTTGAGAAATGTACTGATGGATGAGTAAAAAAAATTATCTTCTCATTTTTTCTATATCAGTTGTTCAATCTCGTATGACAAAAACCAGTTCTATAATATTTGACGTTGGTCAGTAATGAGTTGAGTTTCTTTTAACACATTCCAGAAATTTTCGGAGGATTAGGAGGAGCTTGCAGCCATGAAACAGGATGCAATGAGAATTACTTAGCGTTCGGCTTTAGCCGCTACGCTAAGTTTGTAGCTTGCAAGTTTTGAGACGTGTTCGGCTCAAAACGGTCCCATGGCTTTCCGCAAGCCACTCCGTAGTCCGGAGGAAATTTTCTCATCAATGCTAAAAAATAAAAAAACAAAAACCCTATCAAAAGCAGTGTGTCATTTCTTTTGATAGGGTTTATTTTGCTAAACTAAGCTTTATAAATCAAAAAGGTCAATAATCGCATCGTCTTCAATAATCCGACTGGATGTTGCGGTATGCGCGTTTTCTAATAGTGTGGTCATTTTTTCTTCAACGGATTTTTTGATTAGAGCGGTTGTATCGATTCCCCGCAGTTCAAATAGAAGCAGCGGATCCAAATCCAATTTAGCTCCTACCGCATAAAGAATTGCAGAAACATGTTTGCACATATGTGCCCAATCGGGACAATTGCAAGAGAGGTTGATTTCATTTAGATTAGGAAACAAACCATTATCACTTGTCAGAAAAGTTTCAGTGAGTTTTTTTGGGAATTGACCATTTGCCAGTGCTTCTAAACTTTCAATGTGTCCGCCGATTTGTTGGACTAACTGTTGATCGGTAGTCGGATCGATTTCAATCTCTACTTGATACAATTTTGAACCGCTGCCGCAGACAACCCCGTCTATGAGTCCTTTTTCAATCGTTAAGTCAAAGACAAACCCATTTTTGATGTACGAACGTCCGCGGTCGATACGGTTATCGTAATCCGCATAGTGTTTTAGATGATCGCACCACGCTTTTCCCCAAAAAGAATTGGCGATTTTGGTACCTTTAATCAAAATAGGCTGAGCACCAGGATGTTTTCTTTGATAGGTCGTCAGTTTGCGTGCAGCTTTTTCCTTTTTTTCGGCCATACTTTCATACTCATAAAAACCATACCGGCTCATTTGTCATTCACCTCCAATGTAAAGAGATTCCTTAAGTCGTCGTTGCTCATTTCTGTCAGCCAATTCTCGCCGCTTGTTTCCGTGATCAATTCATTGGAAAGGTGTGTTTTTTCAGCTAGCAGTTCATCGATTTTTTCTTCAATCGTTCCGCTGGTCACAAATTTATACACAAAGACATTTTTTTCTTGCCCAATCCGAAAGGCTCGGTCAGTCGCTTGATTTTCAATAGCTGGATTCCACCATCGGTCAAAGTGGATGACGTGGTTTGCAGCTGTTAAATTTAGGCCGACACCGCCTGCTTTTATAGAGAGGACCATATAGGGTGTGTACGTATCAGGAGCGTTGAATTGTTCAACCAGTTCTCCGCGTTTTTTGACTGGCACACCGCCGTGCAAAACCAAACCTGGTTGGCCAAAAACTTCTGCTAAAAACTGATTGAGCGGTTCGCACATTTCTTTAAATTGTGTGAAGATCAAAACTTGCTCGTGCTTGTCGCGAATCGTTTCGCAAATATCTCGCAACGCTTCAAATTTCCCACTAAGTTTAGGTTTGAATTCTTGGTTGCCTAAATACTGATCAGGGTGATTGCAGATTTGTTTGAATTTTGAAATGGCTGCTAAGACTAAGCCTTTTCGTTGAATGCCTTCAGTATCTTCCATTGATTTTTCAATATCTCGTTGAAGTCCTTTATACAACGCAATCTGTTTTTTGGAAAGCGAAACGTATTCTTTCTGTTCATTTTTATCAGGCAAATCTGAAATGATCTGTCGATCGGTTTTCAACCGTCTGAGAATAAAAGGCGAGATCATTTGGCGTAAAGCTCCATAGTCAGCGCCATTTTTGATTTGTTTTTTGAATTCCGTTTTCGACCCTAACAATCCGCTATTTAAAAAGTCAAACACACTCCAAAGATCTGAAAGTTTGTTTTCAATTGGCGTTCCAGTCATCGCAATTTTTGCGTGGGCTTGCAAGGTTTTGATACTTTTAGTTTGCTTGGTTCCTGGGTTTTTAATGGCCTGTGCTTCATCCAAAATCAACAGGTCAAAGGCGATTTCTTTGAGAGCCTCGATTCTAGCCGCCATGCCATAGGTGGTGATAAATAAATCCGTTTCTACGTCTTGAATCATGGTATCCTTCCCATGTAAAACTTGTATCCGCAAATTTGGGGCAAAGCGGGCTGCCTCTTTCTTCCAGTTTTCCAATAAAGAAGCCGGTATAACTAACAGCGTGCGTTTGTTTTCTTGGCGTAGAGAATCGAGTAAAGCCAAGATTTGAACGGTTTTTCCTAAGCCCATATCATCCGCTAATAAAGCACCAAAGGTCTGTGCTTGCATAAAGTTTAACCAGTTGTATCCTATTAACTGATATGGTCGCAAGTTTGCTTGAAAAGAACTTGCAGGCTGTTCTTGTTTGATTTGAGTAGGAGTAGTCATTTGCTGGAAAACGGTTTGCAGCCATTGACCATTCGTCGTTTCGATCAGAGAGTCGTTTTCTTCAGCATCTGAAAGTTGCTGTTGCCGCAAAGCATCAAATAGAGTCCATTCGCTGTTTTCTTTCGTATCGTAAGTCATTAACAGCTGTTGCAGTTTTTCATGATTGATCTCAACCCATTTGCCCTTCAAGAAAGCTAAACCTTCATTTTTCTGCAATAACGCTTCGATTTCTGCTTTTGAGTACCGTTCTTCTCCTAGATAGATTTCTGGTTTGCCAGCTAACAGAGCATCCATTCCCAGAGTGCTTGGTTTTGTATCGCCAATGGTCACTTTAATGGTTGTTTTACGCTCTTTTTTCCAAAAGTCAGGAATACGGCAAATGACTCCTTGCTCTTCATAAAGAGGCGTTTCTTTCAAAAATTGATAAGCCTCGTCTTCGTTGAATCGCAAAGGGGAAAACAATTCTCCAGACTCAACGAATTGAGAGATAAAAGCAGACTCATTGGCCACCCGACCAACAGCGGACAGTAAAGCAAGCATCTCTGAAGAATTAGTGAATTCTGCCAGTGCATTTTTTAGCGGCATATGACTGACTTTGTCTTGGTCTTTAGTAGCATAAGTAGCGAGAAAAGCGAAAGGAAAGCCGTCTTGTTTGCTTTCAACTAAATGAAAGTAAACTCTGCCCGCAACGATGATATTTTTGTTTTTTGATTGAATGTATTCGGAAACACTGCCTTGAAAATAGCTCAGCTCTTCATTAAAAATCGCTGCCAATTCTTGATGGATGTCTTGCAGCCATTGAACTGTAATAAACTCATAGCCAGTGACAAAAGGTGCGCTGTTCACAAGCTGTTGATAAACTGTTTCTGAAGGAAAACGGAATGTGCGTGTCACTTCAATTTCTCCGTCATTTTTTAACGCAGAGACAAACTCTTGCGTGATATCGATCAAATAGGCAATAGAGATATCCGTTTCTACGATCTCTGAAGAAAAGCCTTGTTCATAAAGAGTTTGAAAAGGCGCATCTTTCATTGCACGTTCAAAGTCTGTTGTTGGATTTTCAATATGAAATCCCTTTTCTAGAAAAATTGCTTGAGCCACTTACTTATCAGTCCTTCCTTCTATATTATTCGATTAAGAAACTAAGAAACATAGCTAATCTAAATAAAGCTTCTTTTTATAGTATTATACGGTTTTTAGGACCAAACTGAAAGCAGGAAGAAAAAGTTGTTGATTGCGAACTCGTTAGCAAATACATTGTAATAACCGTTGAAATTTGGCAAAATGTAGGTGAACAAGTAAAAGGAGATGAGCATGATGAAGACGAGAAAACAAGGGAATGTCATTGTGTTAACAGTCCCTGCGAAGTTCAATCTGCAACCCGGTCAAGAATATGTGGCCCTGAAAGGTGAATTAGGAAGTATTACTTACGTACCTAAAGTAAATAATATTTTTGAAAATGCTCTAGAAAACAATGAAACTTTAAGATTTGAAGATGAATTTAACGAAGATAAAAAATGAATTGGAAGAGAAGAAGTGTAATATGATTTACTCGATTAATACTTATATTCTAAAACAAGAGGATATCGTTTGGATAAATTTTAATCCTAGTTCTGGAAGGGAAATTCAAAAGAAGAAGCCAGCTTTAGTTCTTAACTCAGATGCTTACAATGCCACAACTGGCTTTATCTCCTACAATAAAAATAGACCAGGGTTTATTCCTTTATCAAAGGGTCACAGCATCTATGGAACAATCAATGCGATGCAAATAAAAGGGTTCGATTTTATGGCAAAAGAAAGAGCCGTAACGTTTATCGAAAAAGCTACGACTGCTGAATTAGGAATTGTTGCACAAATAGTTACCGATATTTTTTCCTTTGATAAACTATTAGGAGAATAAGGACCTTAAAGCAATTTAGTTGTTATGAATTTAAAGTTTTATCTAACATTAAAAACCGCCAGAGACTTGTTCTGACGGTTTTTAAACTTATACTTACATTGCCATCCAATTGGGTTCTAAAATATTTCCATCTGGATCTTCCACTTCAAGTCCGAACATTTGATCTTCCGGTATTCCCATATCGACTGTGTAAAAATCCCCGCCATTGGCTTTGGCTGTTTCAGCGAATTTTTTGACTGCATCCGCACTTTCCATACTGAATGCAATGAGGGCACTGCTAGTTGTTTTAGTATCTGCGATTGTTTTGTCTTTAATAAAACGGCTGTAAAACTCGTGATTTAGCAGCATAATCCAAAAGTGATCATCCCAAACCATTGAGACAGCTTCGTCTGTTGAAAATTCTTTGTTTTGAGTAAATCCTAATTTTTCATAAAATGCAGTTGAACGTTTGAGATCAGAGACAGGAAAATTGACAAAAACCATTGTTGCCATAAAAATCCTCCGTTCTTTTCATTTTATTACAAGCACAGCATCTCACGAGGAGATTTTTTTGTCAAAAATATTCGATTAAACCACAAACGTATTAAAAAAAATTAGCATTTTTACATAAGCGACAATGACTCTTTTGTAGAGGACAGGCTAGCAGCTATGGATAAAGGAATCATTGCTTCATAAAATAAGCACCTTTTTAAGGCCGCTCCTCGAAATGACACCGAGGAGTGGCAGCCTATTTTTTTGATACAATGATTGAAATCCTTTTACGATTTTTATTCAGGGAAAACATTTCCTAAAGGATAAAGATATTGTGTATACTAAAAGTACCTATAAAAGAAACGTGTAAAAGAAAGAAGGGGATAAGGAAATGAATAAAAGTATAAAAAGGTTGTTGGGTATCGGCGTTATAGTTTTTCTGTTCAGTATGGCATTTGGAGAAACGGTTTTTGCGGAAAATGAATTATCAGATATGACCATCGAAGTGGAATTGCAAGAAGACGGATCTGGTATTGTTACGGAACATAGAAAGATGAATATGGACGAAGGAACCGAATTATATATCGTATTGGATGACCTGCAAGATTCACAATTGCTTGATTTTTCAGTAGCAGGTTTTCAAGAGGCGAAAGAGTGGGACTCAGATGCTTCATTAGAGGAAAAGGCAGGTTATTATGGCACTGTAGAAACGGATAGTGGACTAGAACTTATTTGGGGGATTGGCAAGTATGGGCAACAGGAATACGAAGTAACTTATACTTTATCAAATTTAGTACGTGAATTGGAAGATGGGCAAGCATTACTATGGAATTTTGATACCTTTTCTGACATTCCAGCAGAAAATCTGACAGTTGAAATTTCTGGATTTGAACCTTTTACAACAGAAAATGTCCGCTTCTGGGGATTTGGCTTTGAAGGAGATCTCCAATTAGAAGGTGATACGGTCGTTTGGAAAGCTGAGGAAGAAGTCGACAGCAGTAAAGATGTAACAGTGCTGCTTCAATTTCCACAAGGGCTGTTTCATACACAGGCTACGGTAGATATGACCTTAGAAGAACAGCGTGAAATGGCGATGGATGGTTCAGCGTATAATGACGAGGCTTCTTCAAATACAATTCCGATAGTTATCGCGTCTCTCTTTGCAGTAGGTGGTGGAGGAACTGCTGCTTTTGCGATTACCTACTTTAGAAAATTAAAAAAAGCAAAAGAAGAAGCGGGACAAATGCGTTCAGGAGTACAAAGGATCCAAGAAAATAAAGGGATTTTATTAGAAGAAATTCCCTATCAGGGAGAAGATTTTGCGGGAATTGCCTATTTGCTGCAAGACATTCAAAAAGGGTATTTTGAAGATTATTTCTCAGCATATCTACTGAAATGGACTTCAGAAGAACGAATGATTATCCATACAGCCGAAGATAAAACGTTGTTTGGTGATGGTTTTAACACGGAAATAGAAATTTTTCATTTTGAAGAAGAGCGTGCGCGTTACCCTCAGTCGTTCACTAACTTTGTTGATCAAATAGAGACAAATCATGAAGTAACCTATGAAACGGGATTGTGGCTCATGTTGTTGGATGCCGCAAACAGCAGTGGGTTCATTGAAGACAATGAAATGAAGAAATGGGCAAAAAAACACGCCAAAGAAGTAGAAACCTTTGCGGATTATTTGATCGATTACTCAAAAGAGTATTTAGAAAATGAAGGCCTGATTTCATTTAAAGAAATCGAAGTCTGGGGCACGAAGCATGAGGTGGCCATTGCTAGTCCTGAAGGTGACAAACTATTTGATCGTCTGGTTCAATTCGATAATGATTTAGAGGAAGTTGAATTAGAAGGATTTACTGACAATAAAACTTCATTTTCTTTTGCAGAATTTTTATTCTGGAATACGTTGTACTTTAGAAGTGAGGAGATCACGAAGGAATTCAAGAAAGTAATTCCAAACCCAATGAATGTTTCTGGAGGGAATGACTTTATGTACTATTACTGGTATTGGAACGGTATGACAGGCTTTAGAAAGAATTGGTCCAGCGGCTTAGCAAGTGGCGGATTCCATTCAAGTGCTTCATCAGCAGTATCCGGAACAGGAGGCTCAACCTCATTTGGTGGCGGAGCAGGTGCCGGTGGTGGAGGCGGCGGAGGAGCTCGCTAGCGAGAGTGTCTTTATAGTTTGATGCAGGTCACTTAATTTTAAATGTAAAAAGACAAACTATCGTATAAAGGTAGTTTGTCTTTTTACTGTTATCCGTTCAGTTTGTCGTATTTCTAATCAAATCCTACATAGACTCTTTCACTTTGAATAGTACAAGGTATTCCATTGCTGTCAACGTATTGGTAACCTGTCAGTTTGATATGATTGGGGAAAAGTTGAATCCCATCTATTTCTGTGATGGATTCGGCATACTGGTAAAAATCATATCTTATTTGCTTTCTTCCAGATGGAGTTTCTCCTTGAATCACTTTGTATCTAGGACTATCCTTAATAATTTTAAAAGCACTTACGATCATGCCGCTTCCCGGGTAGACTCCTAGAATGTATTCTATGCTGCTTGCTTTATCTAAACTCATCACCCAATTACCTAACGTTCTTTTTTTTAATGCTTCAGATTCAGGGTTATACATTTCTTCAGTTTTTAAATCTCGTTTAGAATCTGAATTATCTTTTGTAGGTTTAATTTTTACAAACATCATTTTATGGTGGCTTAGCTGACTTATATCAACAGGTTTTGGACTAAGGGCATCTTGCAATAGATCCACTCTTCCAAATGTTTGTAGTGCTTCCTTTTGACCATCAGAACGATGTCCACTCATGATATTGCTCAATTTTTTAATGTTGAGTTTTTGATCATCAATTAGTTTACAAAAGTTAATAACAGCATTTTCTACATGGAAGGCTTCATTTTCACTTAATCCAAAAGTCAAAATATATTTATCGACTTCCATATCTTTTGAATGAATCTGCTTTATCTCATTTAACTTTTGTTTTTCAGCAATATCACTGAGAAAATCAACTTTTAAGGATTCTTGTTCATGAGCAAATACTCTGTTTCTAGTTCCTTTACCAATATAAAAAACACTATGGCTAATAGGATTAACGAGCGCATAAACATAATAACCCAGCTGATTAATCACTTCTTCTGTAAATCGATTCATTGAATTCGGACCTCCGTGTCTATTATAAATGATGATTGAATAAGCTACATATTATAGGCTTTAAATCAGTCTCATTTGAATGCGTAAAAAATAAAAAATTTTTTTTGATATCACTGAACTATTCTCTAAGAAAGAAAAGCATTTTGAATAGCCTCTTTCCATTCTGTTTTTCTTTCTTGTGCTTTACCGTTATTTGCGCCGCTAGTGGATAAACACGTTATAACAGTGTAGTGCTCAAAAATAGTTGATTTTACAACTTCTTGGTAAGCTTTATTTCCATTTGCAATGACAAGTTCAATGGAAGTAGTTGAAAGTAGTGCATCAAAATCGTTTAATTTCGTTTGTCTAAAGTTACTATCTAAACTTCCCGTTCTATCAAATTGACTATAAATATCCCATAAGCCGATTTTATTTTGTATCAGTAGTTCTAACCGTTTTTCATAGTCGAGTGGATCAGTAGTGTTTAGGCATTCAGTGATAATTTTCCAAAATTGGTTCCCTTTATTGGCATAATACTGTTGCAATTCTAATGATTTCACACTTGGGGAGCTGCCGAGTATTAAGATTTTAGTACTTTCATCATAGATTGCATCTAAACCATTCTTCATCATTTTTTCTCCTTACTATTAAATTAATTTGGTTTTTAGTACAGATTTTTTATCTATAGGTAAAAAATGAAGCTTTATCTTTCAATTGTATAGCAAAAATGTAAGGATTCCTAGAAGCGCTATCTCGATTGCGGTAGCTGTTTATTTCTCCGGTATTGCTTCTAATTTTACTGAATGTATACTTAAATTATGCTTAAACAGGACGAGTAAAAATAGGTAGTATGTAGTTGATAGATGTTTAAACTAAAGCTTGGAGGGCATAACTAATGAAATAAAAAATTAAGAGAAGTGAAAGTATAACGAATAAATGAGTATTTTAATTATTTAATTAAGATAACCTTGAAATACCTTTTAGGAGTGGAGTAGTTAGAAAAATGGCTTATTAACTTAGAATTTATTCTACTCAGTAAAATGAAAGAACAAGCTTTGCAGAACTGCTATCAGATAGCAGTTGATAAGTAGCTGGAAATTAGCGATAATGTTAGGTGAAGGAAGATTGAAAAAGCTTCAGTAAGGAAGTGGATGGATGAGGAAAAATGTAACGATTTCTCAAGTTGCCGAAAAAGCGGGTGTATCTAAAACAACGATTTCTCGATTTTTAAATGGGCATTATGGCAATATGTCTAAAGAAACGAAAGAGCGCATTGCTCAAACTATTGTGGATTTGAAATACCGGCCTAACCGCCAAGCACAAGCTTTAAAGTCTAAGCGCAGTTATTTAATTGGTATCGTAGTAGCCGACATCTCAAACATGTATTCTTCTTTATTGCTAAAAGGAATTGGGGAAGTTTTAGGAAAAGTTGAGTATCAAATGATTATTGTTGATGCTGCTAATTCAGTTAAGCAGGAAAGAGAGCTTTTAGAAAAACTGGTTGACCAGGGAGTAGAAGGGATTATTCTTCAAGCTTCTTCACGTGATGCCTCACATTATGACTTTTTAGAAGATGCTAACATCCCTTTACTATTAGTTGACCGACAAACAGAACCGCTTAAGTGGCCGTTGATTGCTTCTGATAACGTGGAAGCTACTCAAAGATTGATGGAAGTCGTATTGGATAAAGGGTATGAAAAAATCGTTGTCGTTAGTGAACCATTAGCAGATATCGTTACTCGAGAGTTGCGCTATCAAACAGTCAAAGAATTGACAGACGCAGCAAATAGAGAATTGGTGTTGATAGAAACAAATTTTGAGGCAAGTTTAAAATCAGAAATAGTGACATTCGTCAAAGATCCTAAAAAAACTGTATTATTTGCTTCAAACGGACGGGTTCTAATGCAACTGCTTACCATTCTAATTAATGAAAAGATAAAAATACCAGATGAAATTGGAATTACAGGATTTGATGATTGGAATTTAACTGCTTTGGTAGGTCCTGGAATTACTAGTATTGAACAGCAAACAAAACTTATTGGAGAGACTGCTGGCGAGCAGATGATGAAATTTATTAATCACAACGAAACTTCTATAGAAAGACATATCGTTCCAGCTAAATTACAGTGGCGTAATTCTATATAATGTTTTTATATATTTTTAGCAAACGAAAGAGCTTAGAGAACCAGTTTCTCAGGCTTTTTTTTATTTGTTCAAAACAGAGTAAATATTTCCTGGCTGAAAGCGCTTGACTTATTTAGGAAACCGGTTTACAATTTATTTATGGAAACCGGTTAACTAAATTTGAAAGGATGAGTTTTATGATAGATAAAGGGTTAGTATTGAACATGTTAGTGTTTGCTGAAAAGGTTCAAAACGGGGCAGTTCAGAGTGAATTGATTGAAGAATCTGTTGCATTAGGCTTTAGAAAAATTGAAGTGCGAAGAGAGTATTTTAAAAATTTAGCAAACGAAATGGATGATATTAAAAAACTAGTAGAAAAGTACGAATTAGAATTATTTTACAGTGTTCCTGATGAAGTGTTCGTAGACGGAAAAGTAAACTCTAAACTAGGTGATTATGTATTAGAAGCAATACAAATGGGAATTACACATATTAAGTGGAACATTGGGGATTTTGCAGGTTTTACAGGTGATTTAAGAGAATTAAAACCACTAACTGAGCAGGGGATTGAAGTGAATATTGAAAATGACCAGACACAAACTTCTGGAACTATTTCAGCTATTGACACTTTTATGAAAGCGGTTGAAGAAGAAGGTTTAACTATTGGTTATGTTTATGACCTTGGAAATTGGCGGTTTGTTGGTGAAGACGAAAAAATAGCTGCAGAACAATTAGGAAAATACGTCAGCTATATTCATGTAAAAGATGTCATTTACATGGAAGGTAAACCACAAGCAGTTGGATTAGATCATGGAGAGATTAATTGGCGAGAAATTTTAAGCGTTTTACCTGGAAACGTCCCGGTAGCTATTGAATATCCAACTACAGAAAAACAAGAAATTCTTGAAGCAAAAGCTTTATTGGAGGAGGAATAACCATGTCTGAACAACAAACAAAAATCGATCCTGAAAAATTTGCCTATCATTTTATGGACACTATGAAACAACCAGATTTTTCTACAAAGGAAATGGAAGTTGCAGCGAAAGAATCACTAGCTGCTTACTTAACAGCTTATTATCTTGTTCAACGTTTCAACAAATTAGAAAATAATTTCTTTACTGAAGACAATCATCATAAAGTATCAACGTATCAAAAAATATTAAGTGAGCTAAATCAGTACTAGGGAGGTGACAAATTATGAGCAGCGCAATTGTAGGTATTCTATTAGCCGCTACTTTTCTCGTTTTTATTGTTTATGCGATGAAAGGTGGAAATTTAACAGTTGGATTCTTCGTAATGGCAGTCTTATGGACAATTATTGGAATGGTGCCTTTTAACCAAGCAATCAAAGAAATTTTTACTGATCCTGTTCTAAACTATGGAAAGACAGCTGCCTATATTATTTTTGGTTCGTGGTTTGGGCGAGTTTTAGTCGATACAGGAATTGCAGGAAGCATTAGCCGACGAACAGAAAAAATCGGGAAAAAAAGTCCTGTATTAGCAACGATTTTAATTGCTTTGGTTATTGCATTGATTTTCACCAGCTCTTATGGAGTTGGTTCGGCAATCGCAGTTGGAGTTATTTTATTCCCTATTCTGTTTTCGATTGGTGTTCCTAAAAATATTGCTGTTTCCATTTTTACTATGTCCATTGGAGCAGCAATGTATGTCAACAATGTTTTATTCGTTCAGTTCCAAGTTTTCTTCCCTAAAGTTGAATGGGGATTGCATTATCAACGCTTTGGCTTTGTGGCGATGGCTGTTCAAATGATGATTGTGTTTATTTTCATCTTATTCCATGCTAAAAAGATCCGTAATGGGAAACCTGAAATCGTTGAAAGCGAAGAATCAGAAGAAATAGTAGAGGTTCCAATTTGGACATATATTTTGCCTGTCTTGCCAGTAGCTTTAAGTATTTTTGCAAAATGGGATGCTGTTCCTGCGTTGTTGTTATCTACGATCATTGCTTTTGCGGCGACAGGAAATATGAAAAGTTACACTCGCTTCGTTATGATGATGAATGAAACCGCTAAACACGCAATCAGTGATATTGCAGGTTTATTGATTATGTTATTTGTTTTGACGATGTTCCAATCAGCTGCTATACATGCAATGTCAGGGTTTACTCCCATCTTCCAGCAAATTATTCCGGATAACAAGTTAATTTTAGTAATTATTATTGCTATTATTGCACCTTTATCTTATTTCCGTGGGCCATTGATGCTTTATGGCGCAGGAGCTGCCACAGCAGCAATATTAGTTGGTACAGGAATGTTTGATCAATATTTCTTGTATGGTTTATTAGTAGTACCGTCAATGATGGGTATCTCAGCTTGTATTACTCAATCATGGAATTTATGGTCTGTTCAATACGCTAAAATCGATACAAAAACATTTTTATTAACAGGTTTGCCTTGGGCTTGGGGTGCGACAGTTATCAATCTCATTGCCGCTTATATTTTATTATAAAAAAAATAGTTAAATGGAGGAATGAATCATGAGCGAATTTTTAACAATTGGAGAACCAATCGCATTATTTGGATCAGAAGAAGTAGATAAGAGCTTGAAAGATGCTAGTCATTTCCAAAAGTTTTTAGCAGGCGCAGAAGTTAATGTGACAGTAGGTGTTTCACGATTAGGCCATACCACACAGTACATTACAAAATTAGGTGAAGATCCTTTTGGAGAGTTTATTATTGACCAGTTGAATAAAAATAAAATCGGTACAGACTATATTGATGAAACCAAAGATTATTGGACAGCTTTTCAATTAAAAGACCGAGTCAGTACAGGTGATCCAAATATTTTCTATTTCCGCAAAGGATCAGCTGCTGCTCACTTTGATAAAACGATTTTAGATCGTATCGATTTTTCAGATGTTAAATTTGCTCATCTATCAGGAATTTTCCCAGCTATTTCTAAAGAAGCATTAGAAGGTTTCCGTTATTTAGTTCAATTACTAAAAGAACATCAGACTCGTACAACTTTTGATCCTAACTTGCGTCCGCAGTTATGGGAAAGCCAAGCGATAATGGTGGAGACGATCAATGAATTAGCTTCTCATGCAGAAATCATTTTACCTGGAATCAATGAAGGGGAAATTTTAATGGGAAGTCGCGACCCAGAAACAATTGCTGATTTTTACTTGCAAAATGGAGAAGTAACGCAAACGGTGATTGTTAAGCTAGGAGAAGAAGGGGCATTTGTGAAACAAAAAAACGGAAAAAGTTTTACGGTTCCGGGATTCAAGGTAAAAGAAGTTGTTGATACAGTAGGCGCTGGAGATGGCTTTGCGGCAGGGTTGATTACTGCTTTGATTGAAGATAAGACATTAAAAGAAGCAGTTATCAGAGCGAATGCAATAGGGGCTTTAGCTGTTCAATCGCCCGGCGACAATGACGGCTACCCAACACCAGCAGAATTGGAAACCTTTTTAAATGAACATAAGGTCGTGAAATAATGAAATTACAAACAGCTATTGATCGTGTTTCATTAGAAGATGCCATAAGGTTAGCCCAAGAACTAAATGGGAAAACTGATATTCTTGAAATGGGTACTTCTTTAGTTAAAGATTGCGGAAACCTTGCCATTGAGAAAATCCGCCAAGTGTTAACAGAAAGTGAATTATTAGTAGATATCAAGACAATTGATGAAGGAGCATACGAATTTCAACAAGGTTATTTTTATGGTGGGGATATTTTGACCGTAATGGGTGCAGCTTCTTATGATACGTTAAAAGCTTGCTACGAAGTAAGTCAAGAAAAAGGCAAAACCATGCTGATCGATTTATTGGAAGTCAACAATGCTAAAATAGAACAAATTCTAGAATTTGAAGAAGCTATTTTCTGCTTGCATCATTCCATTGATCGAAAAGACAAGTTAGATGCAACAGCTAGTGTGGCTGAATTTCGTAAGAATTTTCCTCAAGTGAAACGAATTGCTATTGCTGGAGGAATCGATTTGGAACAAGCAAAAGAACTAGCTGAACAAGGGCTGACAGAAATTGTCATTGTTGGTTCAAAAATCACAAAAAGCCAAGAACCTGCTAAAGCAGTGGAAATTTTTATGGAGGCGATTCATCAATGAGTACAATAGAAACCATTATGACCGAAATTAAACAAGTTATGGATTTAGTCAATGAAAACCAACTAGAGAAAGCTATGGCTTATTTTCAAAAAGATAAGCGGATTTTTGTCCTTGGTGCTGGAAGAAGCGGATTTCAAGCGAAAGGATTTGCGATGCGTTTGATGCATATTGGTTATACTGATTACGTTCTGGGAGAAACCATTACGCCTTCAATCCAAAAAGGCGATACTTGGGTCGCAATTTCTGGTTCAGGAACGACAAAAGGAATCGTTTCTGATACTGAAAAAGCGAAACAATTAGGGTTAGACATTGTTGTATTGACTAGCAATATTGAATCCCCTTTAGCTAAGCTAGCAGATCAAGTGATTGTTGTACCTGGTGCAACGAAAACGGGATCCGGCATCAAATCTGTTCAGTTGTTATCTTCTTTATTCGACCAAACAGTTCATATTGTTCTTGATGCGTTAACATTAAAATTAGCTCATCGCGATCAAACGTCAAATGAAGATGCACTTCATGAACATGTAAATATTGAGTAGGAGGATGAGATCAATATGAAAAAAGTAGAGACATTGATTCGCTTGAAGAATGCAGGTGTTATTGCTGTTGTACGAGGAACGAAAGAGGAAGCTTTAGCAGCAAGCGAAGCCATTATCAAAGGTGGCATAAAAAGTATTGAACTGACTTTCACTGTTCCAGAAGCCGATCAAGTCATCAGACAGTTACGTTCTTTATATGAAAAGCAAACAGACATCGTAATTGGTGCAGGTACAGTCGTGGATGCTGTGACTGCAAGAATTGCCATTATGGCAGGAGCCGAATACATTGTCAGTCCAACTTTTGACCAAGAGACTGCTGAAATCTGTAACCTTTATCAAATTCCTTATTTGCCAGGATGTATGACAATTACAGAAATGAAAAATGCATTGAAAAGCGGAGCTGATATTGTAAAACTATTTCCTGGAAGTGCGTATGAGCCAAAAATTATTTCAGTATTAAAAGCGCCATTACCTCAGTTAAATATCATGCCAACTGGCGGAGTAGATCTTGAAAATATGGAGGACTGGTTTAAAGCAGGTGCCATAGCTGTTGGTGTAGGTGGAAATCTGATCGCTCCTGCATTTAAAGGTGATTTTACGGAAGTAACAAAAATAGCTAGTCAATATGCACAAAAGATTAATGAACTGAATAAATAAATACTTTTGTTAGCAAACATTTATTGTAGATTAAAAATTATATAACCAAAAAGTTAGAAACATTGCTGAAAATGTTTCTAACTTTTTTATTTTATGCACTTTTATTATTAATAAAGACTAATATTTGATGAACAACTGAACTGCCATTGTCTTCATCAGATATCTCAACAGAATAGAAAATAGTTTAATTTATTTTGACACAGAAAAGCAGCATGTTTAATAGAACGTATAAAAGACCTTTTGAAACAAATGGATATCGTTATGGGAAAGCAGAAGAAGAGTCATTCTAGGATGAATGAAGAGAGAAAATGTATTTTATCCTATAAATGGCTACTGATTGCTGGATTTTTAATTTGGATTCCTAATGGATCGTTACAAGCTATTTTCCCACAATTTTCAATAGATTTATTTGCATGGCAGCCTGTACTTATCGGTCTGACATTTTCAATAATAGGAGTGCTTGATATCTTCTCACAAGCCATCATTATGCCGCGATTACTTAAAATTTTGACAGATAAACAAATCGCTCTTTTAGGTATGATAAGTGAAATCATAGGATATATTTTTATTGCGGTTTCTGCGTTGATTGTATATTATCCTGTCTTTATTATAGGGATGATTTTCTTTGGATTTGGTGATTCTATTTTTGGGCCATCATTTAATGGAATGATTTCAAAATCGGTTAGTGCCAGTGAACAAGGCCGTATCCAAGGTGGTTCTCAAAGCATCCAATCTCTAGCCCGAGTTATTGGCCCGATTATTGGGGGACAGCTGTATGCAATAATCAGCCATGCCGCACCAGCTATCATGGGTGTAATATTGATTGGAGTATCTGTTAGTGTTTTATTCAAAAAATATCTTTAAAATTAATGAAACGAGACTGTTTATCTGATAGCCAATAATCTCCTGATATTAATCAGGAGAGGTTCAATCTTACTGGTTCTTACTTATTAGAAAAAACAAATAATTCTGTTCTGGAATATTGTGGAATAGTTTGCTATTCTTAACTTGTTAGAAATAAATTTTACTGGTTTTACTTAGAGAATTTTCAGATGAATGATAGAAAGATAACTTGCTTAAGGTTTCTTATTTGATAAAAGAGGGTTAAGTAAGACGCAAAATTTAGCTTAGGAGGCTGTTATATGATAGAAGTTATCGACTTGAAGAAAGTGTTCGGTAATGGATTTGAAGCTTTAAAATCAGTAGATTTTACGATTGAGAAAGGTGATTTGGTTTGTTTGCTTGGACCAAGTGGTTGCGGTAAATCAACGATCCTTAACCTGATTGCCGGCTTATTAAGTCCTTCAGGCGGAGACATCCGTTTTGCAGGTAGCTCAGTGGTCAAAACAGAACCGAAAGACCGCAATATTGGATTTGTTTTTCAGAATTATGCTCTTTATCCGCACATGACAGTCTTGGAAAATATTATGTTTCCGCTAACAGTAGGCAAAAAAAAGATTTCTAAAGAAAAAGCTAAAGAAACAGCTGAACAATATATGGCTTTAACAAATATTGAAGAGCTACATAGTAAAAAGCCTGGTACATTATCAGGAGGGCAGCAACAGCGTGTAGCCATTACACGGGCTCTGGTACAAAAACCGGATGTGCTGTTGTTGGATGAGCCGTTAAGCAACTTAGATGCTCGCTTGCGGTTAAGAATACGGGAAGAAATTCGCCGTTTAGTGAAAGAAGTAGGCATTACGACAATTTTTGTTACACATGATCAAGAAGAAGCATTATCGATCAGTGATAAAATCATTTTATTAAATGAGGGCATCATCCAACAGAATGATGATCCGCAAAACTTATACTTAGAACCTGCCAATCTTTTTGTGGCTCAGTTCATTGGAAACCCGATTATCAATACGATTCCCGTAGTCGTTGAAAACGGAATGATGAAGTATAGCGACTCTTTTGAGATTCCTATTTCACATTTTTCATCCACTCGTTTTAAAGACACGATGCCGGACGGAGAGTATGTCTTAGGAGTTCGTCCTGAAGACGTGCTGCTGGCAGAAGGCAAAGGAGTTTTCAAAGCAACACTGGCGAATGTGGAATTGATCGGACGAGAAAGAATATTAAATTTCCAAATTGATTCAAATCGGATGAAATCAATTGTCAGCATTGAAGAAGAACTAGAAGAAGGAACTTCAGTGAATTTTGATTTGGTTTATCCAAAGGCGTTTATTTTTAAGAAAAGCGGAGAACGAATTTACTAATGTTCAAAAAAGGCTACAATCCTGAGAATCAGCTAAAAGCGTGGCTCTTCCTTCTTCCAGCTTTGGCGATTGTTGTATTGTTTAGTATTTATCCTTTGTATCGATCTTTCTTTATGAGTTTTCAAAAAGGCACACTGATCAATCCTCGGTATGCTGGACTGGAAAACTACGAAAAGGTCTTGACTGACCCTGTTTTTTATAAAGCCATGGGGAACACAGGCCTCTTTGCTTTTACTGTTGTTCCAATCGGCTTGATCCTTTCGCTTGCGATCGCTTGGATCATTTTTGAAAAAGTGAAGCACAAAAGTTTTTTTGAAACGATTTTCTTCTTGCCTTATGTCACAAGTACAATTGCAATCGGGATCGTGTTCCGGTATTTCTTTAATGGGTCATACGGAATTGTCAATTATGTCTTAGGAATCTTTGGTATTCCGGGACTCAATTGGCTGGATGACGTTGATTTGAGTATGCCCACGCTGATTATTTTTGGAATATGGACAAGTTTGGCCTTCAATATTATTATTCTTTTGGCCGGCTTGCGGAACATCGACAAAGAACATTACAAAATCGCTAAAATGTTTGGAGCAGACAGTTGGGAGATATTCCGGCGAGTTACGTTCCCACAATTGATTCCAACGATCACGTTTTTACTAACAGTAAATTTGATTTCGTCATTCAAAGTGTATACGCAAGTGTATGCGTTATTTAACGGCCAGCCGGGAATAGCTAAAAGTGCGACTACTGCCGTATTTTACATTTATGATAAATTCCATATAGCTGGCAGACCAGGTGTGGCTATGGCAGCCACGGTGATTTTGTTTATTGTGATCTTGTTGATCACATTTATCCAAAATAAAATTTTGAAGAGAATGGGGAGATAAGCATGAAGCATATTGTAACGGTTCTTTCTCTAACTTTTTTAGGAGTCATGGCTGTCATTACTGTTTTCCCATTCATTTACATGATGTTGGCTGGTTTGATGACGTACAGTGAAGCGACCAGCATTCCGCCTACATTTATGCCGGAAAAGTTTCAATGGCTGAATTATGCAGAGGTTTTTGAAAGAGCTCCTTTCTTACGTTATTTTTTAAATACGGTTTTTGTTTCGACTGTGACAACAATTGCGACAGTGATCACAGCTATTCTGGCGGCGTTTGCTTTGAGCAGCTTGGAGTTTGCCTTTAAAAAAGTAGTTCTATGGGTCATGATCTCATTGTTGATGGTTCCTTATGAGTCGATTATTTTCACAAACTACAATACGATTTCTCGTATGGGATTGTTGAATTCTTATTCGGCTTTGATCATCCCGTTCTTAACAAGTATTTTCTATATTTACTATTTATACGGCTATTTGCAAAGCATCTCAACAGCTTTTTATAAAGCTGCCAAAATAGATGGAGCTTCAGATATGGAATACGTTCGAAAGATACTTGTTCCGATGTCGAAACCAGCTCTTGTAACAGTTGGGATTTTGACGTTCATTTCAAGCTGGAATTCCTTCTTGTGGCCGCTTTTGGTGACAAATGAGAAAAAATACCGGCTGTTGAACAATGGATTGGCTGCTTTTACTACTGAAAGCGGAAGCGATGTCCATTTGCAAATGGCAGCAGCTACGTTAACCGTTATTCCAATCTTGATCATCTATTTAATTTTCCGAAAAGAAATTATGCGAGGAGTGTCGAAAAATGGAATCAAAGGCTAAAACAACTGTAACTTTCCATAGTGGTATTTTGACTATCGGAGGAACGATTATCGAAGTTGCTTATAAAGATGCCCATATCTTTTTTGATTTTGGTACAGAATACCGGCCGGAATTAGGGTTGCAAGATGAAAGTTTAGCTACATTATTAAAAAATCGGCTGGTTCCAGAATTGAAGGGTTTGTATGATGAGCGTTTAGGGTATACTTATCAAGGGAACGATGAAAAAGAATACCGACATACTGCCGTTTTCTTATCCCATGCTCATTTAGACCATTCTAAAATGATCAATTACTTGGATCCGAAGATTCCGCTATATACGATGAAAGAAACAAAAGCAATTCTTCATTCGCTTAACAGAAATGGCGACTTTTTGATTGCATCGCCTTTCGAAAAAAGCGGCTTTACACGAGAAATGACCGGACTGAATGCTCATGATGTAGTACAAGTTGGGGAAATCAGCGTTGAAATTGTACCTGTCGATCATGACGCTTACGGAGCAGCTGCTCTTTTGATCCGGACACCGGATCACTTCTTAGTGTATACAGGGGATTTACGTTTGCATGGATATGACCGTGCAAATACAGAAGCTTTTTGCCAACAAGCTAAACATACCGACTTGTTGATGATGGAAGGTGTGAGCATCAGCTTTCCAGAAAGAGAGCCGGATCCTTCTCAAATCACTGTTTCCAGCGAAGAAGAATTGATCCAAGAATTTGTTCGTTTGATGGAAGAGAACCTGAACCGGCAAATAACGTTTAACGGCTATCCCGCGAATGTTCTGCGGTTCGCAAAATTGATTGAATACTCTCCGCGCACGGTCGTGTTGGAAGCAACTATGGCGGCTTTGCTCAAAGAAGTAAGCGATATAAACGTTTGCTACTATTATGCGGAAGAGAATAACAAGATTCAAGCACTGGACCCAGCGCTTGAACTGTCTTATGAAGTTTTGCTTAATGACCAAACTGAATACATATGGCAGGTCGTTAATAAAATTGAAAACTTACAAGGAGGAGGCCTATACGTTCATAGTGATGCACAGCCTTTGGGGGATTTCGATCCTCAATATGCAATTTTCTTGAATTTGTTGAAGGACTTGCAAGTTGAATTCGTACGTCTTTCGCTTTCAGGTCATGCTCATCCGGATGATCTTAAAGAAATTATTCGAATGATCGAACCGAAACTCTTGGTTCCCATCCATACGTTGAAACCAGAAAAATTGGAGAATCCTTATGGAGAAAGAATATTGCCGAATCGCGGCGACAACATTATTTTATAAAAAGGATAAGGGGAGAGTAGAAAAATGAAAATCAATAAATTGGCAACCACATTATTTGTGGCAGCAACGGCACTTGTATTAGGAGCTTGTGGATCAGGAAATGACAAAGGAACGGCCTCTAACGATGAAGTTTTAACCGAGTTGCCTGAAGAAACAACCATTACTTTTTGGCATGCGATGAATGGTGCACAAGAAGAAGCATTGAAGAAAATAACAGAAGATTTTATGGCTGAAAATAAAAATGTTACTGTAGAATTGCAAAACCAATCTTCCTATCCAGATTTGCAAGCGAAGATCAATTCGACTTTGCCTTCTCCTAAAAACTTGCCGACTATCACTCAAGCATATCCAGGTTGGTTATGGAATGCAGCGCAAGATGAGATGATCGTTGATCTACAACCTTATATTGATGATGAAACCATTGGCTGGGGAGATCAAGAAGCTATCACGGAATCGTTATTAAACGGCGCAAAAATCAACGATACCCAATATGGGATTCCGTTCAATAAATCGACAGAGATGCTGTATTACAATGCAGATATGCTGGCTGAATATGACGTAGAAGTTCCTACTACTATGGAAGAACTGAAAGATGCTTCTGAAAAGATTTATAAAGAATCAAACGGAAAAGTTGTTGGTGCAGGCTTTGATTCGCTAAACAATTACTATGCTATTGGAATGAAAAATAAAGACGTTGCTATTACAAAAGACTTAGACCTTGAGAGCAAAGAATCAAAAGAAGTTATTTCTTATTATGCTGATGGTGTTCAAGATGGATACTTCCGTATTGCTGGTTCAGACGGCTACTTATCCGGTCCGTTTGCAAATGAGCAAGTTGCAATGTTTGTCGGATCGATTGCTGGTGAAGGCTTTGTAAAACAAGATACAGAAGGTAAATTTGAATACGGTGTAGCAGCTCGTCCAGAACCGATCAACTTACAGCAAGGGACAGATATTTACATGTTTGATAGTGCATCAGCTGAACAACGTACAGCTGCATTTCTATTCATGAAGTTTTTATCAGAACCTGAAAACCAATTGTATTGGGCAACTGAAACGGGCTATATGCCGACTGTTGAATCTGTTGTGAACAGTGACGAGTATAAGAATTCCACTGATACAAAAGTTCCAGCTCATTTAGAAGAAGCAACCACTGAATTATTCTCCATTCCTGTTGAAGAAAATGCAGATCCTGCTTACAATGAAATTCGTTCAATCATGGAGAATATTTTATCGAATACCGATAAAGATCGTGATGAATTAATCAAGAATTCGGTTCCGCAATTAGAAGACGCTTGGAATCAATAATTTTTCCTTGTAGCTTTTCTGGAAAATAGCAAATGATACACTAAAAACAGAAGTGAATAGAGTACAGATAGAGCCCGATACACTAAACAGTGTATCGGGCTCTATCTGTTTGTTTTGTATGAAATATCGCTATAACAAGCTTTTCGAATGATACACTAAAGTTGGCACAATACTTGCATTATATTAAGTGACGGACAAAATAATGGGCAGTTGGAAAAGGAGGCAGTTTTGTTAGGAACTGAGAAGTCGATTTAAATAGACAAAAACTTTAGAAAAATGTAAAGTTATTCTAACTAGTTGCGTCTAAAAAAGTGTAAATAAATTATTTAGGAGGTAAAAATATGGTAGGAATTATACTAGCAAGCCATGGCGAATTTGCTGAAGGTATCTTGCAATCTGGCGCAATGATTTTTGGAGAACAAGAAAATGTTAAAGCCATAACCTTAATGCCGAGCGAAGGCCCGGAAGATGTAAAAGCAAAAATGCAAACTGCGATCGCATCTTTTGACGATCAAGATGAAGTATTATTCTTAGTTGATTTATGGGGAGGTACTCCATTCAATCAAGCGAACAGCTTGTATGAAGAGCACAAAGACAAATGGGCGATTGTTGCTGGTTTGAATTTACCAATGGTGATTGAAGCTTATGCATCTCGTTTATCAATGACATCGGCGCAAGAAATTGCAGCACATATCATTGAAACAGCAAAAGAAGGGGTCAGAATCAAACCTGAAGAGTTAGAGCCCCAAGGAAAAACAGCTGCTGCAGGTGCTGGAGACGGACAACCTAAGGGATCTCTTCCTCCAAATACAGTAGTTGGCGATGGAAAACTTAAAATTGTTTTAGCCCGTGTAGATTCTCGGTTATTACATGGACAAGTGGCAACAGCATGGACAAAAACAACACAGCCAAACCGCATTATCGTTGTTTCAGATGCAGTTGCGAAAGATGATCTTCGTAAGAGATTGATCGAACAAGCAACGCCACCAGGAGTTAAAGCAAATGTTATTCCAGTTAACAAAATGATTGAAATCTCTAAAGATACTCGCTTCGGAAATACAAAGGCATTATTATTATTTGAAAACCCAGAAGATGTTCTTAGAGCGGTTGAGGGCGGCGTAGACATTGAAGAAGTCAACGTTGGTTCGTTAGCTCATTCAGTTGGTAAAGTAGTAGTCAGCAATGTACTTTCTATGGGACCAAACGATGTAGAAGCTTTTGATAAATTAAAAGAAAAAGGCATCAAATTTGACGTACGTAAAGTACCAAATGATAACCGCGGTAATATGAATGAGATTATGAAAAAAGCAAAAAATGAATTAGCACGCGCATAACGTCATAATAAAATTAAATAGGAGGTCTATTATGTCTATTATATCAATTATTTTAGTAATACTTGTTGCTTTTCTAGCTGGTATGGAAGGAATCTTAGATGAATTTCAATTCCATCAACCATTAGTGGCATGTACATTGATCGGTTTAGTAACAGGTAATTTGACAGCTGGTATCGTTCTTGGCGGTACGCTTCAAATGATCGCGCTTGGTTGGGCAAATATCGGAGCAGCGGTAGCGCCAGATGCTGCATTAGCATCAGTTGCATCAGCAATTATTTTAGTATTAGGTGGACAAGGCGTTAAAGGTGTTCCATCGGCAATCGCAATCGCGGTTCCACTTGCAGTAGCAGGACTTTTCTTAACTATGATCGTTCGTACACTTGCTGTACCTATCGTACATTTGATGGATAAAGCAGCTGAAGAAGGTAATATTAGAGGGGTCGAAATGTGGCATATCTTTGCAGTATGTATGCAAGGGGTTCGTATTGCGATTCCTGCAGCAGCACTTTTATTCATTCCTGCACACACAGTTCAATCATTCTTAGAATCAATGCCTGCATGGTTAACTGACGGTATGGCTATTGGTGGGGGAATGGTAGTTGCAGTTGGTTATGCATTAGTTATTAACATGATGGCAACAAAAGAAGTATGGCCATTCTTCGTTATTGGTTTCGTAGTAGCTGCAATTTCTCAATTGACTCTTATTGCGCTTGGTGCATTGGGTGTGGCTTTGGCCCTTATTTACTTGAACCTTTCTAAAATGGGAGGATCTTCAAATGGCGGCGGCGGAAGCAACTCTGGTGACCCGCTTGGCGATATCTTAAACGATTATTAATTCTGAAGGAGGAGAAGAGAAATGGCAGAAGAAAGAATTGAGTTATCAAAAAAAGATCGCTTAGCCGTTGCATGGCGTTCTACATTTATCCAAGGTTCTTGGAATTATGAACGGATGCAAAATGGTGGTTGGGCTTTCTCAATGATTCCAGCAATCAAAAAATTATATAAAACACAAGAGGAACGTTCAGCAGCGTTAAAACGTCACTTAGAATTCTTTAATACTCACCCGTATATTGCTTCCCCAATTCTTGGAGTGACTTTAGCTCTTGAAGAAGAACGGGCAAATGGTGCACCGGTTGATGATGTAGCGATTCAAGGGGTTAAAGTCGGAATGATGGGACCTCTAGCCGGAGTCGGCGATCCAGTCTTCTGGTTTACTGTACGTCCGATGTTAGGTGCTTTAGGAGCATCGTTAGCTATGGGCGGAAATATCCTTGGTCCAATCATTTTCTTCGTAGCTTGGAACCTGATTCGTTGGGGCTTCATGTGGTATACACAAGAATTTGGTTACAGAGCCGGTTCTAAAATCACTGAAGACCTTTCAGGTGGTTTATTGCAAGATGTTACAAAAGGTGCATCTATTCTAGGGATGTTTGTGCTGGCCGCTTTAGTACAGCGGTGGGTGTCGATCAGTTTCCTACCTGTTGTTTCCAGAGTTCAGTTAGATGAAGGAGCCTATATTGAATGGGACAAACTTCCTAATGGCGGCGAAGGTATCCGACAAGCTTTTGAACAAGTAAATTCAGGGTTGGCACTTTCACCGACGAAAGTAACGACTTTGCAAAACAACTTGGATGAATTAATTCCAGGGCTAGCTGCATTACTGCTTACATTATTATGTATGTGGTTGCTTAAGAAAAATGTCAGCCCAATCGTTATTATTCTTGGTTTATTTGTAGTCGGAGTAGGCGGACATGTAATCGGGTTATTATAATCAAAGGCATCAAAAAAAACAGTTTGATATGTCTCGATTAATAATAGTTCACACAAAAAGTGGCGGGGGGATTATCACCTCAGCCACTTTTTGTATTGGCCTAATCAGTTGAAACAACGTATAATGGATAAAACAAGTTAAATGAAATGGAGCGGATAGAATGGTTGAATCAATTAATACAAAGATAGACTTGGTAATAGATGCCACCGCTTTTACGGGACTAACGGATTATGGGAAAATTATGATTGGTGATAAAGGATTTGAGTTTTATCATTCTCGTGACCCGCGTAAATACATTCAAATTCCGTGGGAGGAAGTAGAACAGGTCATCGCTTCTGTGATGTTTAAAGGAAAATGGATTCCGCGTTATGCAATTGAAACAAAGAGGTCAGGAACCTTTACTTTTTCTTCTAAGAAACCAAAAAAAGTTCTTCGAGCTATACGAGAATATGTAAATCCAGATCACATGGTACAGTCTCTAAGCTTTTTTGATGTACTTAAACGTGCTTTTAAGTCAATTGGGAAAAAGAAAAAAAAGTAATTTATTTTGATTTATGGTCTTTTGTTGAAAGCGAGACACTGGTAATATCTAATTTGCTTTTGATTTTTCTGAGGAATGGCTGCGGCTTGACTATTTTTCAAAAATGAATTATTCTTTATAAGAAATTAGCAGAATCGTAATGGCTCAGTTGAATGGTTGTCATGTATGCTAAAAATGAAACAATTAGAAAAGGAGGATTTGGAAAATGACTGCATCTATGAAATTGCGTTTTAACCTTTTGAATCAATAATTAAATATTATTCAAAAGGTCCTGTTATATTGACAGAAACAGGGGCGCAATCTGCCCATTTTTTCAAATTCTATCTGGTTAAAAGATATATGTGAGAATTGTCAAAAAGAGATAGGGGACTATCTCTTTTTTGCGTACCCAAATAATCTGTTGATTGCACGGCCTATTTTAAAGGAGTGCAAAAAAATAATGGAAAATTTGTCTTTGGAGTTAAAAAATATAGAAATGAATTTTGGAAATAAAGAACTACTGGCTGCTGATTATTTAGCTGTCTATCAAAATGATCGCATTGGAATAGTCGGCAGGAACGGACAAGGAAAAACCACTTTGCTAAATCTTATCCAAGGGAACGTAGCGCCAAATTCAGGTAAAGTAAATCGTTTGGTAGACTTTAATTATTTTAAACAAATTGAAGAAATGAGTGATTTGTTTACTAATGAAGATCTTGATGTTGCGCTGTTGAACCGTTTAAGCATTCCAATAAATACGTCAGAATGCTTGAGTGGTGGAGAAGAGACCAAAATTCGTTTAGCTCGAGCGCTATCTGATTATAAAATGGGATTGTTAATGGATGAACCGACAACTCATTTAGATGGAGAGAGCATTCGGTTCTTAATCGAGGAATTAAAGTATTATTATGGCACATTGATTCTTGTTAGCCATGATCGATATTTTTTAGATCAATTAGTGACTAAAATATGGGAAATAGAAGAAGGCAGCATCAATGAATATCCTGGGAATTACAGTGATTATATTGTGCAAAAAGAACAAAAAAGAGTAGAGAAGGCCAAGATAGCGGAAAAAGCAAATAAAGAAAAACAGCGATTAGAACAAGCTATTGAACAAAAAAGAAAACAAGCGAAAAAAATGAGTACGATTAGTGAAAAGAATAAAAATAAACATATTAAACCCGATCGTCTTTCGTCCTCTAAACAAAAAGACAGCGTTCAGAAAGCTGTTCAAAAATCAGCTAAAGCGTTAGAAACGCGAGTGACTCAATTGGGAGAAGTTGAAAAAGTTGCAACTTTAAAGCCTATCCGTTTTCCGATGAGACAAGCATTAGAAATGCATAACCGATTCCCGATTATGGGGCAGACTGTTACCTTGTATGCAGGAGAGAAGCTATTACTGGATCGCGTAGACTTTCAATTTTCACTTGGCAAGAAAATTGCAATCACTGGAGATAACGGAACAGGAAAGTCATCATTATTGCAGCATATTTTAAATGGTGGAGAAGGAGTAACCGTTTCGCAAAAAGTCCGGGTGAGTTTTTATAAACAGATGGATTATAAATTAAAGGATACCACGCCAATCATTGATTATTTAATGAAACAAACCGATTATCCAGAAAATACAGTAAGATCTGTATTGGACCATTTAGGCTTCAGACAAACAGAACTCTCGAAACCAGTCTGTGCTTTAAGTGGAGGAGAAGCTACAAGGATTTCGCTGGCTGTAGTATTTATCCGTCCCTCAAACGTCATCGTATTAGATGAACCGACAAATTTTATCGATATCCAAACCATAGAAGCGCTGGAAAGTTTTATTAAACATTATCCTGGAACAGTTGTTTTCACTTCTCATGATCAGTACTTTGTAGAAAAAACAGCTGATCAAATTTGGAAAGTAACTGATCAAACACTCTCTTTAGTGAAAGGAGATGTTTATTCATGAAAAAACCAACCGAAAAATGGCGCAAACAATTTATCCTATTAGTCTCAGGTCAGACAACCAGTCTAATCGGCAGTTCAGCTGTTCAGTTTGCAATGATGTGGTGGTTGGCGAGTCAAACCAATTCGGGTAAGGTATTATCTCTAGCAGGTTTAGTTGCCTTCTTGCCTCAGTTGGTTATTGGGCCATTTGCTGGGGTTTGGATTGACAGAATGGATAAAAAGAAAATCGCGATAATTGCTGATTTGTTTACCGGTTGTGTTGCGCTGATTCTTTCATTTTCTATTGTTTTAAATGGACCAAAGATATCATTCATTTTAGTCTCTTTGTTTTTAAGAGCGGTAGCAAGTGTTTTTCAAACACCGGCTATTCAATCCATCGTACCTACTTTGGTTCCGACAGAAGAATTAATTGAGGCAAATAGTTGGAACCAATTTTTGCAATCTGGCGCTTATATGCTAGGACCGGTGATCGGAGCAGTTCTTTATTCCGCGATACCATTATGGATCGTTTTATTAACTGATACATTTGGAGCGCTGATCGCCTCTGTGATTCTCAGCAGAATAAAGATAAAAGAAATGATGACTGTTGAAAAAGAAACGTCTTATTTGGAAGAATTGAGGATAGGTTTTCAAGAGTTTGTCCAACACAAAGACATCTTGAACGTTACTGTAACAGGAGCATTGATTATGTTCTTTTACTTGCCGTTATCTTCTTTATTTCCTTTGATGACTACAAATCATTTTCAATTATCGGCTGCTTATGGTGGAGCTATTGAATTTGTCTATGCTTCGGGAATGATGATTGGAGCATTTGTTCTTTGAAAGTTCAATAAGAAACAGAATAAATTGAAGCAGAGTAATTATGGATTGATAGGAATCAGTCTAATGACTATATTGTCAGGAATCACACCAGCTAATTTAGTTGGATTTTGGTTATTTGCTCTGTATTCATTATGGATGGGCAGTTTTGGGAATCAATTCACTATTCCTTTTACTGCTTATGTTCAAGAAGTGGTCCCAGCAGAAAAATTGGGTCGATTTTTCAGTTTTTATGGAAGTATTATGAGTGCAACGATGCCGTTGGGATTATTGGTAGCTGGTCCAATGTCAGACCTGCTAGGAATAAATAGTTGGTTTTTGATTGCAGGAATTTTTAGTTTAATTATCAGTTTGATTGGGTACTCTACTTTGAGATAAATATTTCACGAAAACATACTAAGATTAGCAGGTAGAAATTCTGATAAGATTTTTGCCTGCTAATCTTTTTTGTGTCATAGTAGTGAGGAAAGGCAGCTTGACTGCAGATTCGAGGACTAAGAGAAAATTTGTATTTTATTTGCTGTATAATAATAAACAAAAAGCGATGAACGAACTGAAAACAATGGTAGAATTATTAATGAAGAGTAACTTTTTAAGTAAAGTGATAAAAATAGTTAGATTGAAAGATTGGAGGATGTGAAAAATGAACTTCAATGAAATTGTAAAAAAAGATCTATCAAATTCTGAAATCATGCAGAAAATTGCTGAGTATTGGAAGAAACAGTATTACCAAGATAGTGACGTTACTATTTTAAGTATTGAAGAAAAGTTGATTAAGTTGAGAGAAGAGTTGGAAAAAAACTATGTCGCTGACCATATTCCTGATGATTTATATACAATCACTGCTGCAAATAGAATTGATACAGTTACAGGTGAGGAAATAATTGATGTCTACCGGATTTTTGCTGAAGATAGAAAACGCTACTCAGCGAGTTATGCTTCTTTTAAAGATATCCTCCACTACGAAGTTCTTTTTCCATCTGATATCACTAAAATTGATTTTTTTAGTGAGACGTTATGGGAAATCACTTTCGATGGTTTCACTGAAGAGGAAAAGTACAAAAGCCGTACGGAATTAGAAAATACCATAAAAGAAACTGAAGACTTGCAACAATCAATGGATAATATCAAAGCATTCATCGAATACTTTAAGGAGAAAAAAACAAGTGACGAACGCCTATTGCTAATTAATAATTATCAACCACTGACAAATTCAGTTATTGAAGACTGGTCAGATAATTTTGATGATGTTGAAGGTGATACGACCGAAATAGATTCATGGTGGTCAAACGTAAATGTATTGAAGCAAGATAAAGAGCTATTAGAGGAATTCCTTCTCATTTTTGGTATGGAATATGAAATATTTCTTAATCAAAATTCTAATCATTAAATTTAAAAAGATTAACCGTTGGTCAGCATATTAGATAAGGGGGAATGAAAATGAAAAAGAAGAGATTGCTATTAGGATTAACTCTAGGATTAAATTTAAGCTTATTTGGTTGTTCAGTAGAAAATACGAAACCGCAAGAAAGCACTAGTAGTTATCTTTCAGAAGAACCAGCAGTTTCTTCTGAAAGAATAGAAGACAAGGAAAGCGACAATTCCTCTGATGAAAAAATAAAAGAGAGTGAAACTGAGGATGAAATTGCTGAAAATGATCAGCCGGTAGTTGAGGTAAAAAAATATTCTTCTGAAGAAGCAAGTGCAAAAACAGCAGCTTTTTTAGAATGGGCTGCCCCTAGAGCAGAGACAGGTAATATGGCTGTATCTGATTTCTTTTTCAACCATGGAGCCGCTGGTAAAGGTGACTGGTATGCAGTGACAGAAGATGGAGAAATTCAGGTTCAAGAAACGATTCCTGAGGAAAAATTACCAGGCTACGATGCTTTCGACATACATGCTCTTGGAGGGGTGGTATTTTACACTTCACTTTCAGGGATCACAGGCTATGACGAAACTCCGGCTACACAAGCAACGGCAGTTGGGTTTCATAAGATTGCAGATCCTGATTTTTCTATGCACAAGTATTTGTTAGCTGATAACGGCGTAGTGTATGAATTAATTGGAACAGTGGAAGAGATAGGGAGTTTTAGTGCGGGCTATGATGAGTATGCTGATGATGGTGTGTCTAAGCCTGGCGCAGAAGCTGTTGAAAGTTTTGTTTTTAAAGTTTCAGAGGATGCAGCTGCACAGGAAGAATGGGCACGCATATTGACAGAAGAACAGTAATTACTGATAAAAAAATGAAAACCAACTAAGCTTTTTTCTTGTAATTTATTTCACTGATAAAGTCAGAATGACAGCCTTTTATAAATGATTAAATAATATTAACTGCAGCTATACTACTTAGAATTAAAGCTTTAAATAAAAGGAATGACGACATGACGCATAAATATGAAACCTTTATAGACGAACTGGCAAAGTTAGAAGTTCCAGAAAATGTATACAACCAGTACTCCTATCACGATCAAGAAAATACGATCAGAAGAGACAATTTGCTTATTTACTTAAAGCAGATGGGTAAAATCAAACCTAAACTGATACTTGTTGGAGAAGCACCAGGGTATAGAGGAAGCCGACTTACAGGAGTTCCTTTTACCAGTGAACATCTATTAATGAATAACATGAAGGGACTAGACCTTTTTGGTAAGGAAAATGGGTATCGGTTAGTTTCGGAAAAAGAAAGACTACTAAAAGAAGCAACGGCTACCATTATACGGAATACTCTTTTAGAACAAGATATTGTCTCCTTAGGATGGAATGCTTTTCCTTTTCATCCTCATAAAAAAGACAACGACAAAAGCAATCGAACGCCAACAAAGAAAGAACTTTTGATAGGAGAAACGTTTCTTGTTCAAATGATCGATATGTTTCACATTAAAAAGGTTGTTGCGGTAGGCAATAAAGCGGAAGAAAGTCTTCGCCAACTGGACATAGAATGTCAGAAAGTAAGGCATCCTGCTCAAGGCGGGAAAAAAGCATTTGTTCAGGGGATAAAGCAAATAAATGGAGAATTAAATGATGAATGCAATAGGTGAATCATCTGTTTGCTCTAGAATTCCATTATGTCGCCCTATATAATAAATGCAACTATTCTTTTAAAGGAGCGTATTTTGAATGGAAAACGAACAAAAAATAGACCAACAACGCAATATCTTTTTCCGAATTTCGTAGAACGAGTATCTGTCACATTAGATAAAGAAATTGAAGTGACGTTTAATTCTTTTGTTTATGAACAAGGATAAATAAAGCTTTCTGCTTATTTTTAAGAGATTCAGATTTAGAAAAGCGAAGTAACATAAAAGGCGCATTTGACGAGCTTTTTGTTACTTCTCTTCTTTTTTGCTGTAAATTTCATAAGCATAATATCCGCCTAATAAGCCGATACCAGCTCCTAAACTAAGTGTAGATAATAAAGAGATAGGGAAAAATGAGCTTGAAATCATACCAATAAGACAACCAAGAAGCATGCCTAATGGGATCAAACTATTCAATAAATCTTGAGTACCTTTGTTTTTTTTCTTACCCAAGGTACCATGAACTTGTTTCTGTTTAAGTTTGGTAACTACAAATACTCCAATTGCTCCTACTATTATTATAGGGAGTAAAATAAGTGCAATTTCTATTCCTGAGCTGATAGTGACAACTCCTTTCATTTTTCTATTTGATTTGAGTTTAACATAAATGGTTGGAACAACAAAACAAGATTGGGGCAATAGTCTCAACCTTATTTTGTAGAAAAAGACAAATTAAGTATACTCAATAGATTTCTATCTAAAGGCTAACCTGCACTATTATTCATCAGCAATGGTGCTAGAAAACTTGCTAGAAAAACTGAACCAATAGGCACGGTAACGAAGCCGCCTACACATGAAAGTCTATGATTGGACATTTCTCTCAGGACACCTTTTGAAAAGCTGTTTTTGATTAGAGAACGAGTTTTTTTTGATGAGAGTAAATAAATAATAGTAAAAAAGTAATGAACCCTATAAAAAGTTTGTCATTTTCTGTTAGAATAGATAAGTAAAATGCATCTGTGATTCATTTAACAATTTGCATGGCTTATCAAAATAAAAACGTCTAGTTGAAGAAATTGTCTGCTTCTATAAGAACAAGATAATTTAAAGAACCACGTTATAAGAAGGAGAAAAGAAGATGGAAAAGCTAAAAGTAGGGGATTTAATTAATATTGGCGTTTTTAGCGCGTTATATTTTGTTTGTTTATCAGTTGGAACGTTGTTAGGAGTGGTGTTGATCCCAGGAGGGACACATATTTTTGCGCCTTCATTCGCTGCTCTTCTTTCCGGAGTTGTTTATATGTTTTTAGTGACTAAAGTGAAAAAATTCGGAGCTATTTCAATTGTAGGCATTTTATTGGCATTATTTTATTTTAGTTCTGGCCATTTCGGACCTACTTTTTTAGCCAGTTTGGTCTTTGGTTTTTTAGCAGATTTTGTTGCAAAGAAAGGAAACTATGCAAGCGACAAATGGAATTTGGTCAGTTATTTTGTCTTTTCCTTAGGGAACTTGGGACCGATTTTGCCTATGTGGTTTATGAAAGAAGCCTATATCCAAAGCTTAGTTGAAAGAGGAAAAGATAGTGGGTATATCACAAATGTTCTAGCTAGTTTCGAATGGCCTGTGATTGCCGCTGTATTAGTGTCACTGGTTCTCTTTTCTATTATCGGCGGGGTATTTGGCCAAAAAATGGTGGAAAAACATTTTAGCAAAGCTGGTTTAGTGTAATGCAATTGGATCCAAGGTCTAAAATGGCCATTTTACTTTGGTGCAACTATATCTTGTTGAGTCAAGCCCAAGGCAGTTTAGAAGCGATTACTGTGGTCTTTTTAACGTTCTTATTTGTTTTGGCTCGTAAAGGAAAAACTGGGGGAACGTATTTGGTTATCTATTCAATGATGTTAGTGACAGATCACTATGTCATTGATCATGTTGCAGAGAGTCTGTCGATGGTTCTTATTTTCTTTGCCGTCAGCTTGCGTTTGCTGTTGCCATGTATGATGGCTGGAACGTATCTGATGAAAACAACAACAGTAGGTGAATTAACTCTGGGCTTGCGAAAATTGCGAACCCCAGAAAGTATTCTTATTCCGATTATTGTGACAGTTCGTTTTTTACCAGCTATAAAGCAAGATTATCAGCATATTCGAGACGCTATGAAATTTCGTGGTGTTTTTCTTTCAAAAGGGGACATGGTTAAGCAACCGGTCCGCTTTTTTGAATACATCATTATTCCGATGATGATATCTGCTGGAAATACAGCCCAAGATTTGACGGTTGCTTCATTGGCAAAAGGAATCAGCCGTAAGAATAAACATACGAGCATTGATCGGATAGGGTTTAAGACTCAGGATGTGCTTTGTCTAGGTTTGCTTATCGTTTTTGTGTATTTACATCAAGCATTATAGGAAGGGTGAATGGCTGTGATTGATTTAACCAACTTTACTTTTCGTTATCCTTTTTCTGAAGAAACAGCCGTTGCTGTCTCATCATTAGAAATATCCGCAGGCGAGTGTATCGTTCTTTGTGGAAAAAGCGGCAGTGGCAAGACAACCTTTACACGATTAGTCAATGGGTTAGTACCAGAAGTGTATGAAGGCAAATGGAAGGGCAGCTTTCAGACAGATACACTGAAGCTGGGACAATCCAAAATTGAAGATTATGCCAGTATCGTCGGCTCTGTTTTCCAAAATCCGAATACACAATTTTTTCATCTTGATAGTACAAAAGAAATTGCTTTTCCTTGTGAAAATGCTGGAATGGATCCAGATGAAATTTATACTAAAATAGATACAGTCAGTGCAAATTTAGAGTTGCAGGATTTATTAAATCGCAATCTGTTTAAACTATCTGGAGGAGAGCGGCAAAAAGTCGCACTCGGTGCCGCTGCTATTCATGAACCAAAGGTCGTTGTCTTAGATGAGCCTACCAGCAACTTAGATGCAGCAGCCATTGCAATGGTTGCACATACGATTCGTCAATTAAAAGCTAAAGGAATGACCGTTATAGTTGCTGAACACCGATTAGAATACTTAAACGGAATTGCTGACCGTTACTGTTATTTTGAAGCAGGTGAATTAAAAACCGTTTACAGCCAAGAAAGTTTTTTAGCTTTAAACAATGATCAGCTGCATCAAAAAGGTCTGCGTTCCACTGATTTAGCCTCCTACAAAGAAAATGTACAAAAATTGATCGGCTCTTTTGATTTTTCAACAGATAGTCTATTGGCCGGTGAAGAGTTAGCAATAGGATATAAAAAGCAAGCAGTACTAAAGGAAATTCCGTCTTTTTCGATTGATGAACCAATGATTATTGGCATAATGGGCGCAAATGGAGCTGGGAAAACGACCTTTATTAAATCTTTAGCTGGCTTGCTGAAATTCAAACAGGGAAAAGTATATTGGAAAGGCAAATCTCAAACAGCCAAACAAATGCTGAAGCGCTGTTTCTTAGTTATGCAAGATGTTCACTATCAATTATTTTCTGAAAGTGTGAAAAATGAAATTTTATTAGGTGCTCAAAATCCTGAACGGTATGATGAGGTAATCGATTTGTTGGATTTGCGGAAGCTAGAAGACCGTCATCCGGTTTCACTATCGGGTGGTCAACAGCAACGAGTAATGATTGCTGCCGCTATTTGTTCTGGGAAAGATATTTTGATTTTTGACGAACCAACGAGTGGTCTTGATTACACTAATATGGAAAACGTAACGAAGCTCATGAAACGATTAAAAGCTATGGGGAAAATTATTTTTGTGATTACCCACGATCAAGAACTAGCTGCTAAAAGTTGCGATAAGATTATGAACTTTTAGGAAAAAAGAAGCCTTATGATAGAAATTTAATTGCTGGTTGGCTATACTGTTTTTAAAAGGAGCAGGAGGGATCAGTATGTGCGGACGGTACCGCTTTTCACCTAACGAGAATGACGAAATCAAACGGATTTATGATTTAGCAAGCGAAAATTCGGATAGTATCAAAATAGGGGAAGTGTTTCCATCAGACACAACAGCGCTTATTCTGGCAGACGAACAAAAGGATATCCTGGTAACAGGAATGCAGTGGGGTTTTCCTGGGTTTAAGCCTAGCCAATTGATCATCAATGCACGCAGTGAGACAGTTAAAGAGAAAAAGATGTTCTCTTCAGCTTTTAAAAGTACTCGCTGTGTCTTTCCAACAACTGGGTTCTTTGAATGGGATAAAGAAAAATCAAAGTACCTTTTCACTTTATCTGCGCAACCTATTTATATCTGTGGATTTTACAAAACATTTAAAGAAGGTGCACGCAGTATCATTATAACGACAGAACCAAATCAATCAGTTTCGCCTATTCACAATCGTATGCCGTTGTTGATTGCAAAAGCGGATATCAACCGCTACTTAACCAACGATGATTTTGCTGATGACTACCTAAAAAGAAACATGCCTGAATTAACGGTCGAGAAGGTGTAACTTAGAATGGCTGATTTAAACTGCAAGAATTTGAAGTACTCTTGCTAAAAAACTGATTTTTTTAATAAAACATGTTGAATATTTCACAAAGATAGTGTATGCTATGAATGAAGTTATTAATGCTGCTAAAAGCTTCTGGAACTCGGTGTTTGTAGCTTTAAAAATGGGTGAAAAAAATGGAGGTAAAGGAACATGACAAATAAATTAAACAAAAAAAGAGGACTATTTCTAGGACTTTGTGCATCTTTTATTATTTTGGTTGCAGGCTGCGGAAATAACGATGATACAGCGGATAAAGCATCTTCAGCTTCTTCAGTTGCTGAAAGTACGGAAGTTGTTTCAGGAGCATCAATTAGCAGCAAACCGGAAGATGTAGTTGCAGGATTAAGCGAAGACGGCAATTGGATTTTTGCAATAACAGACGATGTTACTTTGCCTGAAGACTTAGTTGTTTCTGGGACTTTTCATGACAAAGGTGATGAAAGCGCAGATGTTTATCGTAAACTAGCTTTATATTCACAAGACGAAGATCATAAAGTGACTGCTGAATATACTTTAACAGTACCAACAATGACAGTTGAATCTCCGAACTTTAAAGTTGAACATGGAACAGTTGTGGGAAATATTGAAGTAAAAGCTGAAGGATTTACTCTTGCTAATTCAAAAGTTGAAGGAAATGTCACATTTGATTCTCAAGAATTAATGGATTCTGCAAACTTAGATGAAGGAACTATTTCCGGAGAAACTAGCGTAGCTAAATAATTAAACAACGATTCTAAAATGACCTATCTCTATATACCTAAAGAGATAGGTCATTTTTTATTTATTATGGTGATGCTTATCAGTTAAATAGAACTCCATCTAGTTGCCGTTTGATCCATTAAATAAATATGTCAAAAAAATGAATGACCGCTAAAGTATGGCCATTCATGTATAAAATTTATTACAATCAAGTCAATCTGTGAAACGAGACCAAAACCGTTCTTTATACCATTTTGTGGCAACGATACACAAAACTATTGGAACTGCTGCTGTTAGCACAGACACAATGGTCTGCCAGGCAGGAGGTAAGACATTCAGTAAGACGCCAATCAATACAATGGCCAGGATGCCAATGATGAAGGAACCAAAAATACTGATAACTTGAATGAAGTTCCCACCACCTCTGCTGAATAGCTCTGTCAGATTCTGCCATTCTAGGTTCAGTAAACGAAAATCACGAGCAAAGTAATAGTGACACAGTACGAAAAGACCGATGATAATGCCGATTAAGAATAAAACGCCCAGCAAGAAAGGTACTTTTGTAATAAAAATAAAAACTATTCCAAGAATGAGCGGCAATATAGCTTCTGCTACAAAAGCGAAGAGAAATTTTTGTTTCAGGTAGTTCTTCATTGAAAATGGTAAAGATTTCATATATATGAAATTTTCTCGATCAAGCGAGATGATAACTCCGACGATAGAGATTGCGTTCAACGTAAGAAAAGCATAAACGAAGCCAGCAAAGAAAGACAAAGCCCAATAATGGAATGTCAAACCCTGTAAATAAACCCCGTTCGTGATTGCGGGGCCTAATAAAAGAATGGGAAAAATAATGCTGGAACTTAGATGCTGCATAATCAGTGTTCCGTCTTGTATCAGTCCAAAATTGTATTTCCATAAGGTGCGATTAACAGAAGCCGGATGTCCTGCTGAAGCAGCTGAATTTGCTTTTGTTTTATTAGAAGTACTTTTTTTATTTAAAGAAAACACATTTTTTTGTTGATTTTTACTTTTATTTGGTTTACTGCTCACATTTCCCTCTTCTTCGCGGTAAAAATCAGGGACGACCCATTTGAAAACAAGCAATGCCAGAAGAGCTAACAATGCGATCCACAAAAGGATTCCCAACCAAGCAGTTGTACTGATTGGATTTAATAGAATTTTATGGAAAATATGAATAAAAGGAATCACCTGGTAATCGGGCATCACTTGTCCATTTGCTATTTCTGCTCCTGGGCCCATTGAAGAAATAAAGAAGATAACAGCTACCATTCCCAAACTAGATAATGCATAGAGAATCGTTGTCACGGCTTGCTTGTTTTTTCGGAAAAAAGACAGCTTAGTGATCAAATGCACCAAAACTACTGAGAAGAAAAAGACCACGATCATCAACAATAAAAATAAAAGCAATGAAGTAACAATAGACACCAACATCAGTTGTCCGGCATCCTGTCCCAACATAATAAACAAAGCTAAAATCGGGATCAGGTACGGCAAGATCATTAATGCAAGGACAACTAGTTTAGCTGTAAAAACTTCGCTTCCTTTAAAAGGCAGCGGAAGGTAATGGGCTAAATCCTTTGATTCATAAAACAAGTTATAGACTAAGTAAAATCCTTGCAGAAGAGCCATGACAATGAACATCATAATAAAAGTTGTGAACATTCCAGGATACTGGGTAAAGTCGATGGAAGCGAACATGAAACCGTACAACAATAGAAATACTAGCAGCAAGAAGCCGTTTTGTAAAAGGACAGACATATAAGGCGGAATAGAAGATGTTTTTCCTGATTTTGCTTCTTTATTTCGTTTCTTTTCGATCATTTGCGGGTTGGCATAGATCAAGTTTACTTTAGTCAGCTGTGTGATGTGTTGCAGCCGCAAGGTCATCCTCTCCTTTCTGTAGCAGTCGAGTCGGTTTCATTACGGATGGGTTCTTCTGCCGGAGTTCTTCCGGCCATTTTTAAGTAGATTGTTTCTAATGACTGATCTTCATTTTCTGCTTGCAATGTTTCGACTGTTCCGTCATACAAGATTTCCCCATTCTTGAGGATAGCAATATGGTCGCAGAGCTGTTGAGCAACTTCTAATACATGAGTGGAGAACAGCACAGTGTTCCCTTCTGCTGCATGTTGTCTCATTAGTTCCTTCAAATCATAAGAGGCTTGCGGATCTAGACCAGTCATGGGCTCATCCAGTACCCATATTTTTGGATTCGAGAGTAAAGCACCTATAATGAAGGTTTTTTGGCGCATTCCATGTGAAAAAGAACTAATCAGACTGGTTTGGTTTTCTGTCATATCAAATAAATTCATTAATTTTAAGAGCTGCTTATTTTTTTCTTCTTCGGGAATTTCATATGCTACTGCAATCAAGTCCCAATATTCCATAGCGGTTAAACGTAAAAACATATCTGGTGAATCTGGAACATATCCGATTTTCTTTTTAACAGCAAGACGGTTAGCGGCAATATTTTCTCCATCTATCAAAATAGAGCCTTTGCTCGGATCAATGATGCTGACTAACGATTTAATAGCGGTCGATTTTCCAGCACCGTTATGTCCGATTAGACCGAAAATTTCTCCTGGCTGAATAGTAAAAGAGACATCTTTTAGTGCTTGTTTAGTGCCGTAAGATTTTGAGACAGTTTTAAATTCTATCATGTAGGCATTCTCCTTATTGTTCTGATTTTTCTATTGGTTGGTATAGACTCACTCTTTTCAGTATAACAAAAGCGTTAAGCAAAATGAAAGGTACAAAAAAATAACGATAAACTACCCAAAATTTGACTTCTATTGACAAAGATCCTTACTATAGAAAGTAAGGATAGAAAAATAAAAATAAAGGAGTGCAGATTAATGGAAACCTTTAGATTAGCAAATGGAGAAAACATTCCAGTAATTGGAACCGGAACGAATACTTACGGAAAAGAAGGCAATCAATATAATGGGGAATTGAACGATGACTTTAGTGCATTGCAGTCTGCTATTAAAGCAGGATACCGTTTAATCGACACCGCTATTTCTTATCGGAATGAAGCAGGAGTTGGAAAAACAATTTACGAAAGTGGAATTGAACGCAAAGAGTTTTATCTTACGACAAAAATCCCTGCAAAAGAAGAGTATATCGCTTCTAAAGAACTAGTAGAGCAAACGGTTTTACAGAGCCTGGAAAATTTAAAAACAGATTATATCGATTTATATTTGATCCACCATCCAATTGAAGATAAAGATCAATTGAAACAAACTTGGGAAGTATTAGAATCATTTGTTGAACAAGGCAAAATCAAAGCGATCGGTGTATCGAATTTTAGTATTGAACAATTAGAACTGCTGAAAACTTTTGCACGCATCCAACCAGTCGTCAATCAAATTCAGTCAAATCCGCATACTTGGAACAATGAAATCATTGATTATTTGCTCAAAAATGATATTCTTCCGGAAGCCTGGAGTCCATTAAATAAAGTAACCGAAGAGCAAATGGCTAAGTTAACTGAAATTGGTGAGAAATATGGGAAAGACTGGGGACAAGTGTTGCTGCGTTATCAAATTCAAAGAGGCGTTGCAGTTATACCCAAATCACATAATAGTGAACATCAAGCTTCAAATTTAGAGGTATTCGATTTCGAACTAGCGAAAGACGATATAACTATCATTGAATCGCTGTAAGGATATATTGGTTTTAAAAAATTAGCAATATAGGTATAAACTACATGATCGTAAAGGCAAAACAAGAAATCGAATTAATTAAAACAATGTATAATTAGCTGATTTTGGAAAGAGCATTTTCCTGATTGAACAAAGCCCTCGCGTGAATAAAAAACTTGTCTTTTTATTTATATTTTAGAGACAAAATGGAATTCGAGGACAATCGACGGCTAAAAAGCACTAAGTTTGTCCTCGCAACGTGGTTTGTGGACAACCGACTGCAAAAAAGCACTAAGTTTGTCCTCGCAACGTGGTTTGTGGACAACCGACTGCAAAAAAGCACCGGTTTTGTCCCCGCAATGTGGTTTATGGACAACCAACTGCAAAAAAGCACTAAGTTTGTCCACAAAATGTGATTGATGGACAACCAACTGCAAAAAAGCATTAAGTTTGTCCCCACAATGTGGTTTATGGACAACCGACTGTAAAAAAGCATTAAGTTTGTCCCTGAAATATGATTGATGAACAAACTTTTCATTGATCGTTGATTGAAAGAAGAGTATTGAAAATTTGTCTTATCTTTTTTTGCTTTATACTGTGGAATTGGACTTCTTACCCTAGAAAATGCAGTTAGGAATGCTAAAAAAAATTCATTATGATTAACAGGTTTATTTATAGCGAAAAGTAGTCAGGAGTGGTAATACATGAGAAAGAAGTTTTTGTTTTCTTTCGTAGTTATCTTGCTAGGTCTAATCAGCGTAGGATGTGGGAATGAAAAAACAGCTGAAACAGTTAAAGAAAATCCAACAACTAGTGAATCAAAGGAAAAGAACACTAATGAATCTGTTAGTTCCAGTAGTGAATCAACTGATCCGCTGACCGCAAATCAAACGGCCGTTCCAACGCTTTTTATCCATGGTTATGAAGGAACAGAAGGAAGTTTTAGTGGAATGTTGTCACGTTTTGAAACGAGCGGTTGGGGAAAAAAAGCTTTAACCATAACGGTTCAGCCGGATGGCAGTATTTCTGAAACAGGTACTTGGCAGAATCAATCAGATAACCCGTTGATCCAAGTGCTGTTTGCGGACAATAAAAATAATGAATGGAACCAAGCAGACTGGGTCAAAGCTGTTTTGTCCTATCTAAAGAACACCTATCAAATCGATGAAGTGAATCTGGTCGGCCACTCGATGGGAGGCGTGAGCAGTTTTCGGTATCTGGTTACCTATGGAGAGGATGAATCATTGCCAACAGTTAATAAATTTGTTGCGATTGGTGCGCCATTTAATGATTTTGTGACGGGCAATGAAGCACAATCGCTTGATGAATTGAATCAGAATGGTCCATTAGTTATCAGCGAGCGCTATAGCGACTTTGCTGCGGGCATTCAACAGTATCCTAAAACGATTAAGATGTTGAATATCGTTGGAGATGTGCAAAATGGTTCGGATAGTGATGGCACCGTTCCTGTTAGAAGCGGTTTAGCCATTGGTTATTTAATGCAGACGAATGGACTAGATTATCATGAGGAAGAAATTGTGGGATCGCAAGCTCATCACAGTCAATTGCATGAAAATACCCAAGTGGATAAATTAGTCGGTGATTTCTTATGGGGCACACCATAAGAAATAAAAAACGAATAAGAAATATCCCTACCTTCTTAACTAAGTATGTTCATTAACCTAACAAAGGAGTTTGTCATGATGCAATTTATTATTTTGTTGCGAGGAGTCAATGTCGGAGGAAAAAACAGAGTTCCAATGAGTGAGTTAAAGCAGTATTTAGTTGATGATGGATTTACAAATGTCAAATCTCATATTAACAGCGGTAATTTGATTGTGGAGAGTGCAGAGGATACGAAGCAAGACGTTTTAATAAAATGCCAAAAAATTTTACTTGAACATTTTACTTTTCCTGTTGAGGCAGTTGTTCTTTCAGATAAAGAATACCAAAAGGAGCTAGCAGATATTCCGATTTGGTGGGGAGAAGACGAAGATTACCGACACAATGCTTTATTTCTACTGCCTTCAGCTGACAAAAAAGAGATTACCGAACTGCTGTCGGCGATTTATACTGCCTATGAAAAAGTTTATATTGGAGAACATGCTGTTTTTTGGTCTTCCTCTTTTAAAAAGGATTACAGTAAGACATATTATTCGAAATTAGTAAGCCGTCCTTTCTATCAGCAAGTAACGATCAGAAATCGAAATACGACACTTAAATTGCTTAATTATTTAGAAAATTAGTGAGCAATGTAGTCTAAGTTTTTTTAAAAGTATGATACTAACTTATGTATCACCTATACAAATAATGCTCAATGGTCTACGACCACTGAGCATTATTTGTATAGACCTTAGTTAGTAAATATAAACAGCGACTATTTCCAAATCTTCGTTTAAAAAAACTAACTGATAATTTGATGGATTTAATAATTCTTTTCTTTCAAAAGTATTAGATTGTTTGATCAAATCAAAATTTAAAGCTACATTAATTTTTTCATCTTCTACTATTGTATTAGTAACTTCATAGTATGGAGGATGTACTTCATCAATAATAGTTATAAAGCTAGTTTCTTGATTTAGTTCTGTAATAGCCACATATAAAGGCTTTTCTGTTTCAACTACTTTTTCATAAATTTCTGGAGAAAATGTCATTTCAAAAGTAACAGTAAGTTGGTCTTCATTGATTCTAAATTCAGGAATTGTCATGGTTGTTCCATTTCCAATTTGAGTTGAATAATCATTTAGGCTTTTATATCTAAAGTGGCTACTCTCGAAATAAGAACTCTTATGTATTCTGGTGTCTGTATTCATTTGATGTTGTTGCTCTTTCTTACTTATGCAGCCTGCAAAAAAAATAAGATAAAAATGAGTAAAAAAACTTTCTTTTTCATAAGGGAACTTTCCTCCGTTAGCAACTAAATTCTTTATATTCAACGTGTAATAAAAAAGCATTCCTTTTTTTATTACACGTTGAATATAACGTGATAAAAATGGTATAGTGTGATTTGTAATGTTTCTATTACAATGGAGGAGGAACGTATGAATATAGGCGGTACTATTCAAAGAATAAGAACTGGAAAAAATATATCCCAAGCAGTTTTATCAGAAAACATTATTAGTAGACCCCATCTTTCGCTTATTGAAAATGATAAATATGATTTATCTTTTAATACTCTATTAAAATTGCTTCAAAAAATGCATATATCTATGGAAGAATTTCTTTATCTAACAGAAAATTATACTGTAAGTGAAGTAAGAAAACTGTCAGTGCAGTTAATGTCGGCTGCCAATAAAGGAAGCATCGATGAATTAGAAGAAATCCAAAAAAAAGCAAAAAGTAAACTGAATAGCCAAGAAGATTTTGAATATTTTCATCTCTATTTGTTGACAAAAACTTATATCTACTTATGGAACAACAATTTTAAACTTGATGAGGAAGTAGAGAAAATTGTGCAACCTATTAAAGGTTATTTACTAAATTTATCGGAATGGTATATTTATGATCTGAAATTACTTAATAATATTCTATTTGTTTTTGATCTTTCTTCAATTCATTCGATTTCCAAAAAAGTTCTAAAGTCTCTTGAAAAGTACAAAGATTATCCTTCAGCTAGAAACGATTATTTGTTCCTCTTGATAAATATGTCTACCTATTACATTGAAAAAGGATTGTATCAAGAATCTTTAGAATTTTCTTGTTTAGGAAAAGAAAAAGTTAATAATAATATATATGAAAAAATAGTCTTAGATATCAATGATTCAGTTGCAAATATAAAGTTAGGAAAAGAAAGTAAAAAAAATAAAGAGCGTTTAACTAATCGTTTATTTATACTAGACTCCTTAGATTTTAAAGAGCTAAAAAACCACTTTCAAGAATTACTTGAACAGCATGATATTTGGCTCTAATCTGTATGTTAATAAAAGAAAACGATAGAATAAGTGAACGTTTTTTTGTTCTGTCAAATTAAAAAACAATGGAGTGTGATTGAATGAAAAGAAAATTTGGGATTGGTTTAGCTGTCCTAGTTATTATGATTGTTATTGGATTAGGGTTTGCCGGAAATTATTTTTATGATGTAGCCGTAGCTATAAATCAAAAGGATTTCATAGAAGCAGCAGATGTAGATGGAGACTATGATCCAAAAGACCCATGGCTAGAAGAAAAGAAATGGTACGATGAAGTAAATCGCGAAAAGTTATCGATTGAATCTGCGGATGGATTAAAACTTTCTGGAGTTTATATTGCGGGAGAACCGACTTCTAAAAAAGTAGCCGTATTGGCTCATGGTTATGCTGGAAGCTTGGAACAAATGGCACCTTATGTAAAATTATACCATGATATGGGATTTAACGTACTTGTGCCGGATGCCCGTGGTCATGGAACAAGCGAAGGGGACTATATCGGTTTTGGTTGGCATGAACGGAAAGATTATTTGCAATGGATCCAGCTGATGATCGATAAAGTCGGAGAAGATGCTGAATTGGCTTTATTCGGAATCAGTATGGGCGGCGCAACGGTTATGAACGTCAGCGGAGAAGACTTGCCGTCGAATGTAAAAGTGATTGTAGAAGATTGCGGCTATAGTTCCTTGACTGGAGAATTGGCTTATCAATTGAAAGATATGTATGACTTGCCGGCATTCCCTTTGATTCCAGTAACCAGTCTGGTAACAAAAGTACGTTCTAATTATTGGTTCGGAGAAGCAGATACAGTCGAACAAGTCAAAAAGAATAAAGTTCCTATGCTGTTTATTCATGGGGCAGAAGACAAATTTGTACCGACTGAAATGGTGTATGATGTATATGAAACCAATTCATCGACTAAAGAATTGTATATTGCACCGAATGCCGATCATGCAGATTCTTATGAAGAAAACAAAGAAGAATACAAACAAAAGGTTCAAGATTTTGTGCAAAGTTATATACCAGATTGATTCATTAACAGTAAATAGTTAAACAAAAAAAGTTCCTATCAACAGGTTGTTCTGTTTGATAGGAACTTTTTCTGATTCTATTATTTTTGGTGTTGGTAAGAAAAATGAATCTATTCTACAATCTTGAAATTTTCGGAGGAAATTTCATTATTAAGCATTACCAACATGATGTCTAGCAGTCCAAGCTTGGCTCTCGGGAAAAAGACAAGTACAACCCATTGCGCAGTATGCTCATTTGCCATGGCTCTTGCCATTTTAATGGCTTAGAGACATGGTACACTTGAGCTTCGCTCACAGTGCTACTTCCATCTTACATGCACAACGTCGCTGACGCTTCTCTGTTTAACTGACTGTATAGATGAAACATCTAACAGTCAGTTAATATTTTCCTATCGAGCCAGAACAGCCTTGTCCTGCTTTTCTTTTTTTAGACATCTAGTTTTAAGCGTTTGACGATTCTGGATAAGGTGAAGCAGATACTGAAATACAATAACGCCATCGCGATAAACATAGGAATCACGTAGTCTGTATTTTGACCATAAATGATTCTGGCATTATGGGTGATTTCAGGTAAAGAGATAATTGTTGCTAATGAAGTATCTTTGATCAGAGAAATCAACTGACTTAAAATCGGCGGTACCATGGCTTTGAAAGCTTGAGGGATAATGATATACCACAAGGTCTGAGCATAGGTTAAGCCTGTTGAAAGTCCAGCTTCTGTTTGTCCTTTTGGCACAGAATTTAACCCGGCACGGATAATTTCAGATAACATAGCAGATTCAAAAATCGTCATCGCAGCAACAGCTGACCAGAAAATATCAAATCGAATACCGATTTGCGGTAAAGCAAAATACGTAAAGAAAATAATTAACAAGAGTGGTAAGTTTCGGACTAAGTCAATAATAAAGCCGACGATTTTTGAAACAGCGGGAATTTTTAAATAGCGAATCAATCCCAAAATACTTCCAATGATAAAGCTAAAAAGAATGGACAAGACCGCTACTTCTACAGTAACCAGGAGTCCATCCAACAAGAAGCGGATGTTGACCCATGAAAAAGCTTCTACAATATTCAATTGAATTTCCTCCTCTTTATGATTTTGTATTTAAGCGACGTTCGATATAAGCCATCAAATACGTTAACGGCAGGGTAATAATTAAGTAAAGCCCTCCGATCAAGATATACGTATCGAATGTATTAAATGTTTCGCTGGCAATCAAGTCTCCTTGATACATTAAGTCGAGCCCAGCTACCATTGCTAAAACAGAAGAATTTTTTACTAAGTTAATAAATTGGTTGCCTAGCGGCGGGATAACGATTTTGATCGCTTGCGGCAAAACAATGTACCGCAATGTCTGACTATACGTAAATCCGGTTGAAAGACCAGCTTCCATTTGGCCTTTTGGAACGCTTAAAATACCGGCGCGAACTGTTTCTGCAATGAAGGCAGAAGTGTAGATGGTCAACCCAATCGTACCTGCTGTAAACCCGTCGATTTGAAACCAATATAAAGGCACAACTACGTAAAAGAACATGACAATAATCAATAAAGGAATGTTTCGAAAAAATTCGACATAAGCATTTGCTAGTCCTTTAAGCAGCTTATTAGTCGATATTTGAAAGATTGCTAATAAGACTCCTACAATTAAGCTGATGACCAAAGCAATTAGACTAGAGTATAAGGTATATTTGAAACCTTCCAATAGAATACCTGAGTAATTATTAAAAATTTGGATCATAAAATCCACCTCGCTTTTTCGTTTAAATTAAACAACCAAATCCAGTTGTAGGGATACTCGTCGTTTTATTCTTCCATTTCTGGGATCCATTTGTTATAGATTTCATCGTATACACCATTTTCTTTAATGGTCTTAAAAGCTGAATTAATCGTTTCAACAAACTTGTTTTGATCTTTATTGATGGCAATACCATACGGCTCATCTGTAAAGTTTCCGCCAGCTAAACGGTAACCAGGGTTGTTAGCGATGATGCCTAAAAGAATCGCATTATCAGTGGTCATGGCATCTCCCTGTCCGGATTGGAGTGCTGTAAAGGCTTCTGAATAATTCTCTAGTTCTAAAACATGAGTGTCTGGAGCGTGTTTCCGAATATTGGCAGCTGAAGTTGAACCTTTGACAGCCAAGACAGTTGTATCAGAAGATAAATCTGAGACACTTTGAATGGAGCTATTTCCCGGCACTAGTAAAGCTTGCCCCGCATCAAAGTAAACATCTGAAAAGTCAACTTGTTTTTTACGTTCTTCACTAATCGTCATCGTGGCAATAATGGCATCAATATTGCCATTTTTCAATAAAGGAATCCGAGTCTTTGAAGTAACTTCAACAAATTTTGCATTAGCAGCATCACCTGTAATCTCTTCTGTTAAAGCTTTTGCGATATCAATATCAAAACCTTCGATTTCGCTCGTTTTAATATTATAAAGTCCAAATAAACTCGTATCTACCTTGACTCCCCATGTAATGGTCGGGTCATCTTTCAAACGTTCTGTAATATCGACTTCTGCAATACTTTTTGAACCACAAGCCGCTAACAGCAACAAAGGAAAAATCAAACAGAGTAAAGTAAATCGTTTAATTGTTTTTTCCATTTAATCACCTTCCTAGTCATTAATGATTGATAATTTTGCTTAAAAATTGTTTGGCACGAGGATCTTGTGGATCTTCATAGAAAGCAACCGCTTCTCGGTCTTCTAACACTTCGCCATTAGCCATAAAAACAACGCGGTCAGCTACTTCACGAGCAAAGCCCATTTCGTGAGTCACGACGATCATCGTCATACCTTCTTTAGCTAGTTTTTTCATAACATCTAAAACATCTTCAATGGTTTCCGGATCTAAAGCACTAGTCGGTTCGTCAAAAAGCAACACACTTGGATCCATAGCTAATCCTCGTGCAATCGCGATCCGTTGTTGTTGACCGCCTGATAGTTGAGAAGGATAAGAATCTTTTTTATCCAACATGTTCACTTTGTCTAATAATAGCTCTGCTTTTTTTTGTGCCTGTTCGGTTGTTTGTTTTAATACTTTTGTTGGAGCCAGCATAATATTTTCTAAAACCGTTTTGTGCGGGTAAAGGTTAAAGTGCTGGAAAACCATTCCGACATTTTTCCGGACTTTGGTAATGTTCGTTTTTTTATCATGGATATTGATTCCGTTGATCGTTAAGTCGCCTTGACTGATTTCTTCTAAACCATTGATACAGCGCAGCATAGTGCTTTTTCCTGAACCCGATGGTCCAATTACGACAACGACTTCGCCTTTATTGAAAGTAAGATTAATATTTTTTAAGGCATGAAAATCACCATAATACTTTTCAACATTTTTAAATTCAATCATTTGTATACACTCCTTAGTTGCTTTTTTTTGATAAAGATAAGTAAATGAGGAAGTATATGAAATGTTGGGTTTAAACATTCCATATGCTTCCTTATAGGGAGACAGATATTGAAAGAAGAAACAAATACAAAAAATAAAAATCGTTCGTTTAAACGATTTTTGTTTAACGACATAACCTTGTACTTTGCACAGGTAGTGTCTAACAGAAAGCTGGATTTTTATCCTACTTTTCTTAAAATAAAAGAGCCATCAGCTTAGCTGAATAGCTATAAGGAAGTTACTGTATAGTTACTAAAGGGTACGGACTTTTAGTGTAAGAAAGTAATTTGATATAAAGGATCTACAGAGAAAACTTGACCTCTTTAATGAGGACTAGCAGTGATAATAGAATAATGAAACGTTGTATTGCACTTAAATTTACGGTCGGTTCTTCTTTAAAAGAATGATTTGAAACAAACAATAAAAAAATTAATGGAAAAATCGTTCGTTTCTATTTGATCAGGTCTGTTGACTATCACTAAGATTATCATTAAACTACATCGATTGTAAATAAAAAAGTTTTAATTTTTTTAGAGAACGATTACAAAATAAGCTATGCAAAAGCAGAAGGTTTTAGTGGTTTTGTACGAAAGTGGGTAATTCATTGCACAGAATAATACTTTTTTGCTGAAAATCGAGCGAAATCCTGCGAATATTGTTATACTAAGAGTATCTATACTTTAGGAAGAGAAGGTAAAACTCTATGGATCAGATTCATATTTATCATACCAACGATATCCATTCACATTTTGAAAATTGGCCTAGAATTTCTGCCTATCTTCAATCTGAGAAAAAAAGAATAAATGATATGGATGAAACGTACTTTTCTTTTGATATTGGAGATGCTTGCGATCGCGTTCATCCCTTGACAGAAGCTACTAATGGACAAGCAAATGTGCGGTTATTAAATGAAGCACACTATGATGCGGTAACGATTGGCAATAACGAAGGGATTGGCAGTTCAAAAGCAGAACTCAATCATTTATACGATGAAGCTAATTTTAAAGTCGTGTTATCCAATGTATTAGATAAAAAAACTGGAGAATATCCGGCATGGTCTCAACCATTCGAAATTTTGCAAACAAAAACAGGGCATAAGATTGGGCTGTTTGGTCTAACCGCTCCTTTTCCGACAAGTTATGAACCTATTGGCTGGTTTGTAAGAGAACCGGAAGATGTGATACCGGAAATGTTGGAGCTGCTGTCCCCATTAGTAGACACGGTTATCTTGCTGTCGCATCTAGGAATTATAGAGGATCGGAAAATTGCCGAAAAATATCCGTTGATCAAAGTCATTCTAGGTTCGCATACACATCATTTATTGCCGGAAGGGGAGAAAGTCCGAAACACTTTACTAGCAGCAGCTGGTAAGTTCGGTCAATATATTGGACATGTGGTTTTAGAAACTGAAGGACCTCATTTGGTCTCGGCAAAAGCAGCTGTAGTAGAAACTAGGCAATTACCTGCTGTAGAAAACGAAGAAGAATTGATTCAAGGCTATGAGCAATTGGGACACCAATTATTAAATGAACAAGAAATTGCAGTGATCCCTAGTAATTTTTCAGTCAGCTGGCAAAAAAAGTCGACTTTAGTTGAAGTCGGATTGGAAGCTGTTAAAGACTATGCTAAAACAGAAGCAGCTATTTTAAATGCAGGATTATTTATGCAGCCGCTGATTGAAGGCATTGTGACCAATGATGAATTGCATCAAGTATTGCCGCATCCAATGAGAATTCTGCGCTGTACTTTAGACGGTGAAAATATGATTCGTCTCATGTATGAAATGGAAAAAAATCGGGACTTTTTACGTAATTTCCCTATAAAAGGCATGGGATTCAGAGGACAAGTTTTTGGCGAGTTGTGTTATAACGGAATTGAATTTGATAAAAAAACCAGAGAAGTAAAGTGGTTAGGAGAACAGATCGTTAAAGAAAAAAGGTATACCTTTGCAACGGTCGATCATTTTATGTATATTCCTTTCTTTCCGACCATTGAAATAAAAGGAGAGAACGAAGTGTTATTCCCTTACTTTATTCGCAATGTTTTAGGCCAGCATTTAGGGAAAACGTATCCTTTAATAAGCGAAGACAAATCAGAATAGAAAATGCAGGTGAAAAAAATGTCAGAACAGAAAGAACAGACCACTAAGCAAAATATAGAAAAACAGCATAATGACTCTAAACCGTCATCTAGCAAAAAACAGAGTTCACATCAATCAAGCGAAAAAATGGATAAATCAACCAAACAAAAAAGAACGAAGAGAAGCTCGGTTAATGAATCCCAACAAACAACTAGAAACCTAACAAAAAAAGAATATCCTGAGAAAAAAGATCAGCATGCAACGCATTCATCTATGGGTCTAGAGATACAAGAGACTTTAGAACCGACGGAACAACAATTAGTACAGCGAATAGATGCAACTACTATCACGATCGACGGCACCAAATATGAAATCGTTAAAGACTACAGAGAAGCTTTTGATGCTGAACGATTAAGTGAAAGATACAGTGAAATTTTAGATAAATACGATTATGTAGTAGCAGATTGGGGTTTTGAACAATTACGGTTAAAAGGTTTTTATGATAATCGAAACCGAAAAGTTCCTCAAGACCAAAGAATCAATAACTTGGAAGATTATTTATATGAATACTGTAATTTCGGCTGTCCTTATTTTGTTTTGCATCGTTTGGAAACGAAAAAAAGCAAAAACAAAGGAGGATTTTCAGAAAAATCTGATAAGCCTGCTCGCAAACGAAGAAACCAAAAAGGAAAAAATCCTACGAACCAAAAGTCAGAACGAGTAAAACAACCGGCTGCTTCACAGTCAGTCACAGAAAAAAAGAAAAGCAAGCCAACTGGAACAAAAGGAAAACGTGATTTTGTTAAAAAAGAGGTCACTCCGGCAACTGTTCAAAAAGAAACGAAAGTTGCAGAGAAAGAAAAAGCTGCATTTAAGACCGTCCAAGACAGTAAGGGCAAACGCCACTTTAGTATTCGCCGTAAAGATGTGGAAACGAAAAAAAATAACGAATAGGAGCTGTGAAGAACACTCATGGATTATAAAGGATATTTAATTGATTTAGATGGAACGATGTATTTGGGAAGCAAACCGATACCAGCTGCTTCTCGTTTTATTAAACGGCTGCAAGATAAGCAGATCCCGTTTCTATTTGTCACGAATAATACAACAAAAACGCAAAAAGAAGTGGCCGATAATTTACGGAACCATTTTTCAATTGATGTCCCTGAAGAGACTATCTATACTGGTTCATTGGCAACAGCAACTTATATGAAAGAATTAAACCAAGGCAACAAAGTGTTCGCTATTGGAGAAACTGGATTAAAGCATGCTTTAAGCGATGCTGGATTTATCGAAGATAAACTCAACCCTGATTTTGTAGCAGTGGCTTTAGATCGTAAAGCCACTTATGAAGATTTTGAGACAGCTACTTTAGCTATTCACAAAGGAGCACGTTTTATTGCTACGAATAAAGATACAAATCTGCCCAGTGAAAAAGGAATGGTTCCGGGAGCTGGTTCATTAGCTGCATTGGTGATAGCTGCTACGCGAGTTCAGCCTACTTTTATTGGGAAGCCTGAAGCAATCATTATGAATGAGGCATTGAAGACAATTGGATTGAAGAAAGAAGAAGTAGTGATGGTAGGGGACAATTATGAAACAGATATTCTTGCTGGTATCCACAATGGAATAGATACGTTATTAGTCTATACAGGTTTTACTAAGCGGGATGATCTTACTGCTGGGATGGAACAACCGACTCATCAAATTTCTTCTTTAGATGAGTGGATTGTGTGATGAAAGTAAAGTTCATTCACTTTTTTGGTATCGCATGTCTTTTTTTATGTATCTTAACTGTAGCCATTGCCATTACAATCAACTTTGTTCCTTTATATGCCTTTGATCTTGATTACTTTTCTATCCCCGAAAAGTTGGGAATCAGTAAAACAGTGCTGTTAGAAAACTACCATATTTTACTCGATTATTTAAATAAACCCTGGATCACAGAATTGCACATGCCAGATTTTCCAAGTTCAGAAGATGGGCTGTTTCATTTTTATGAAGTGAAAAAGTTGTTTTTATTTAATTATGCAGTTGCAGCAGTCACGACGATCAGCACTATTTTTTATGTGTTCTTTATGAAACGGCAGCGTTTAGTCTGGAAATTGATTAGGCCTTTTCAATGGGGCATGCTCATTCCTTTTGTTGTGTTGATCTTGATTGCTTTAAACTTCGACCAGTTATTTATTACTTTTCATGAAGTCTTTTTTAACAATGATGCTTGGATGTTTAATCCGTCAACGGACCCTGTAATCTTGGCTTTGCCGGAATCATTTTTTATGCATTGTTTTATATTGGCTTTTGCGTTAATTGAAGTAACGATTATCGCGGGTTACTTTTTTACTAAACGTATAGCTTTTAAAAAAGAATAAAAAGCCTGAAGCCTTTTTCCTGTTAAGAGAAAAGGTTTCAGGCTTTTTTAATTTGTTGGTATTATTCGATAGTAATTTGTTTTTTCTTGTTGTCTTCAGAAGAAAGTTTTGGCATCGTTAAAGTGAGTACGCCATCTTTGTAATTTGCTTTGCTGTTTTCTTCATCTGCATTTTTAAGATAAAATTGACGTGTCATACTGCCATAAGAACGTTCTTGCTTAATATATTGGCCTTCATCATTTTTTTCACTTGTTTCTGATTGGCGTTTAGCATGAATGGTTAAAACATCGTGGTCAAATTCAATTGAAATGTTCTCTTTATCAAATCCGGGAAGATCGACTTTCACTTCATATTCTTTTTCTGTTTCGTGCACATCGGCTTTGAAATTGTTTTTTGTGTTTGATAGGGAAGCTCTATCCCAAAAAGAGTTGTCGTCAAATAAACTTGGAAAGAAATCAGAGAAATCCGGAAAGTTACCTTTTTTTTGTAAATCATGTGGCATGGTTGCTCTCTCCTTTATCATTTTTTCTTACAAGTCTAGTATACTTCTTTAATCAAAAAAGCCAAATAAAACAGCCGTCATTAATGGTGCAACTTATTTAACCAGTTCACTTTGTGATGGGTTAGCATGCGCTAAGCGACTGGCTGCTGCAGCGGCAATTGCACCAACGATATCGTCCATAAAAGTATGCACTTCATCGCCTTCATGACTATTAAGTTTAGCTAGAATTCCTGGTTTGATTTTGTCGATGTAGCCGTAATTCGTAAAACCGATTGAACCATAGACGTTTACAATCGAAAGAGCCAGAATTTCGTCAATTCCATAAAGACCTTCATCGTCTGTAATAATATCTTGCAGTGGATTCATTAATGCATTCTGCTCTGCTAATATATCCAGCTGAACGCCTGTTAAAATAGTATTTTGCACTTCGCGTTTTAATAAGACTGCTTCAACATTCGCTAAACATTCATCCACTGTTAAATCTTTGATATACGGAGTTTGTAAAAAAAGGACCAGCTCAGCAATATCGGTTAATTTTACACCGCGTTTGTCTAACAATTCGAGTGCTTTTTGATGTAACTCATTACTTGACTTTACCATAATATGCATACCTCCTAGTTAAGTAAGTCCAGTATACCTCAATTTACTGATTTAGTCGGCAGATAACCCTTAAAAAAAGCGCCTGTTTGACCTGATCAACAGGAAAAACAGACGCGCGATAAATAACTATTTAGAATAAGCTGGTACTGTGCATGGGTTGTACGCGCTCATCGGGGTTGATATAGCTCATAGCATTATTGATAGCAGTTGGGGCTTCGCCAAAACCTGTGGCAATTAATTTGATTTTTCCTTCATACGTACAAATATCTCCAGCCGCATAAATACCGGGAATGGAAGTTTCCATCTTAGTATTTACGACGATTTCATTACGAGTGACATCGAATCCCCAATTTTTCATTGGACCAATGGAAGAGCTGAAACCATAATTTACTAAAAAATCATCGATTTCCAAAGTTTCTGTTTTATCCCCGCGCACTTTTTTTAGGGTAACGTGTTCTAGAACATGTTCTTTGCCGTCAATGGCTTCTGGAACAAAAGGCGTTTTTATTTCTACACCCGATTCCATTAACAAGGAAACAGAATGTTCTAAAGCTCTGAATTTAGTGCGACGATGAATCAGGTAAACTTTTTTTGCAATCGGTTCTAATGTTAGCGCCCAGTCTACTGCTGAATCACCGCCGCCGCAAATCGCGACTGTCCGGTCTTTGAATCGTTCGATATTGTTAACATAATAATGTAATGTTTTGCCTTCATATTGTTCAGCATGTTCGATTTCTAATCGTCTAGGTTGAAAAGCGCCATTTCCAGCGGTAATAATAACAGCTTTTGAATAGTGCGTTGCTTTCTTGGATTTTAGTTCAAAAATCCCTTCAGCATTCTTATGCACATCCACAACTTCTTCTTCCAGACAAATTGTTTGTTCAAACCGTGACATCTGAACTGATAAATTATCAATCAGCTCTTGAGCACCAACTACCGGCATAGCAGCAATATCAAATATGTCTTTTTCAGGATACAGCATAGATAACTGTCCACCGAGTTGTGGTAAACTTTCAATGATCTTGACTTTTGCATTACGCATACCGCCGTAAAAAGCAGCAAACATCCCCGTAGGACCGCCACCAATAATAGTGATGTCAAATACTTCATTCGTTGGTTTCAAAGTAATTCCTCCATATATAACAAGTCTGTTCCTCAAAGCGTTTTTCAGTATAGCACAAAAACAAAAGAACTTCATAGATTGCTCATTAACTAAAAATGCCCTTTTACCTTCCACAATACGTTCATGGAAGGGGAAAGGGCACCGTAAAATAAAGCAGCCATTTAAAAACCAAAAATAGACAATAATTCACGAACTGCAAAAGCAACTCCGATACCCGTTAAGATACCAAAAAAGACTTCAATGGGTTTATGTCCCAAGTATTCTTTTAAATGGCGTTCTTTTTCTTCAGCTGTGAAATTACTTGGTTCGTGTTGTAACTTGAGAACCTTATTACGCAAATCTTGAAAATCAATGACCAAATGGTTTAGAAGAATCCCTTGTTCACCGCTTTGTCTGCGGACCCCCATCGAATCAAACATTACAATCACCCCAAATGTACTAGCGATAGCCACTAAAGGGGAACGTACTCCTTCTTGTAAAGATAAGGCAGTGATGAGCGCAGAAACCGCAGCAGAATGAGAACTCGGCATACCGCCTGTGGAAGTTGCCAATGCCCATGTGGTTTTTCTTTGCAAGAGCAGCGCAATAGGAACTTTAATAAATTGAGCAAAAATAATAGCTGTTAATGCAGCAACAAGCGGAAAATTCGATAAAATTGCCATAACGTACCACCTTTTAAAAAAATAAGCTGTTTATTTTCTATCATACCATGAAAAGAATGCAAGCTTGATAAAAATGTTTCTCCGACAGTAAAAATAAACGAGAAAAGAAACGGTCAAGTTGAAAAAATAAATAAAATCAATGGTAAATTGAGCAAGAGTTGAGTATGATTGTAAAGTAAGTAAAAATTAGGAGGGTTTTAAAATGACTCAATTTAAGCAATTGTCAACAGAAGTAGCTGAAGACGAGAAAGTAGCAACAATAAAAACAAATATGGGAGAAATCAAAGTTAAACTTTTCCCTAGTGTTGCGCCCAAAACAGTCGAAAACTTTTTAGGATTGGCTGAAAAAGGATATTACAACGGAGTTATTTTTCACCGTGTTATTCCTGAATTTATGATTCAAGGTGGCGATCCAACAGGTACTGGTATGGGTGGAGAAAGTTTATGGGGACAAGAATTTGAAGATGAATTTTCAAATGAAGTCTTCAACATCAACGGAGCCCTTTCAATGGCTAATGCCGGTCCTGGTACAAACGGCAGTCAATTCTTTATCGTAACGGCTTCAACAACACCAGCCAATATGGTAAACCAATTGGAAGCAGCAGGATATCCTGTTGAAGTTATTGAAGCGTATAAAGAAAATGGCGGTACACCATGGTTAGACTTTAAACATACTGTTTTTGGACAAGTTATCGAAGGTATGGACGTGGTAAACACAATCCAAAATGTACAACGTGGCGCTCAAGACAAACCAGTTCATGATGTTGTAATTGAAACAATTGAAGTAGCTTAGTATGTTACCAAAACCTCTCTGCATAAAAATAGCAGAGAGGTTTTTTATAAAGTAGGAAGGGATAAATACTCTGCCATCACTGTTTAGCGTTGGTTTCCTATTCCACAGTAACCCCTGTTTTTGCGAGTGCCAATACAAGCTTGATTATTTTTTCTTTATTATTTAATTGAAAACGCCCTCACATCTGTTAGTTTGTGCTACAATATAGAGGAAAATGATGATGGAAAGGATTGTGCAAAAATGATATATGGTGCAATTGAAGCAGGTGGTACAAAATTTGTATGTGCAGTAAGTGATGAACAAGGCGAATTAAAAGAAAAGGTCAGTATACCAACGACGACACCTGAAGAAACACTGAATCAAGTTTTTTCATTTTTTGATTCTTATGATCTAGATGCTATTGGAATAGGATCATTTGGTCCAATTGATGTCAATACTTCTTCAGCTACATATGGATACGTTACTTCTACGCCGAAAACGGCTTGGAAAAATTACGACTTTTTAGGAGCAATAAAAAACCGGTATGCTATTCCGGTAGGTTGGACAACAGATGTTAACGCAGCAGCTCTTGGTGAATTGAAAAGAGGCGCAGCGCTAGGATTGTCAAGTTGTGTTTACTTAACGGTCGGAACGGGTATCGGCGGCGGAGCAGTAATAAATGGAAAATTATTAGAAGGTTACGGTCATCCAGAAATGGGACATATGATGGTCCGGTTACATCCTGATGAAACATTTGGCGGATTCTGTCCTTATCACGGAGACTGCTTAGAAGGAATCGCTGCTGGGCCAGCCATTGAACAACGGTATGGCAAAAAGGGCCATGAATTAGCTGATGAATCGGCTGTTTGGGAAATGGAAGCTTACTACTTAGCACAAGCTTTAATGAATTATACATTAGTGTTAAGTCCAGAAAGAATTGTTTTAGGTGGCGGTGTCATGAAACAGACACAGCTTTTCCAACTAGTTCGTCAGGAATTTGAAAAACTGATGAATGGATATGTACAGTTGCCGCCATTGGAAGAATATATTGTTCCTCCGGCATTGGGAGACAATGCGGGTATTACCGGCTGCTTATTGTTAGCTGCAGAACAAATCGCTTAAAAAAAAGAGAGAACAGGATTTTTATTCCTGTTCTCCTTTTTTAATAACTTTATTGGTTCTCAAAGGCCAATTTGATTCGATTTAAACCTTCAATTATAAGGCTTTTTGATGCTGCAAAGTTTAACCGCATATAATGTGAACCAGCTGGACCATAAGCTGCTCCTGCATTTAGTCCTATTTTTCCTACTGTAGCAAAATGTGCTGCTAATTCAGCATCAGTCATATTTAAACTAGAGCAATCAAACCAGAATAAATAAGTGCCTTGCGGTTTCATATAAGATACGTCTGGTAATTCTTTATCAAAAAATGCACAAATTATTTCTAGATTTTCACTAAGGTACTGTAATAAATCAGTTAGCCAAGGACCGCATTTAGTCAAAGCTGTTTCTGTTCCGATATAACCAAATGTCGTTAAATTGCTTTGTTCCATTTTAGCTTGCGCTAATTTTAGTTGATCAGCTAGAAATTTATTTTGTACGTAAATCATTGAAGTTTTAATTCCAGCTAAATTAAATGTTTTAGTAGCAGCTGAGAGTGTAATCACAAACTCTTGGTAAGACACATCCAGTGTTACTAATGAAGCAAGCTGATAAGGTTGAAAAATCAGATCACCATGGATTTCGTCGCTGATGATTAGGATCTGGTGTTTTTTACAAAGCTCAGCCAATTGAATGAGCTCTTCTTTTGACCAGACACGTCCGCCTGGATTTTGCGGATTACATAGAATAAATAGTTTAACCTGCTGCTCGACCATTTGTTTTTCCATTTCGATGAAATCCATTTTAAACTGATTTTGTTCTACAATTAAAGTAGAGCGCACACAACGGCGATGGTTTAATGTAATCATATTTGAAAAGGGTGTATAGACAGGATCATGAATCATAATCGCTTCATTTTCTTTCGTAAATGTTTGAATGATCAAGGCAATACTTGGCACGACTCCTGGCGAAAAGAGAATCGCTTCTTTTGTCAGTTCCATGTGATGACGTTCTTTTTGCCAATCGATAATAGCTTGGTAAAGTGTATCAGGAGGAGCGGTATATCCTAAAATACGAGAATCAAGTAAAGATTTTAAGGCATCGAGAACCGGCTTTGGACTCGCGAAATCCATATCCGCGATCCACATGGGAAGAACATCTATTGAACCAAATACTTTTTCTGACTGCCCCCATTTAATATCCAATTGATTAGTACGGTCAATAATTTCATCAAACTTACTTTCCATTTAATCACATCCTTTTTATAGTAAAAAATACAACGAATCATTACCTCTATTATACGTTAACTAGGGAACGTTTCCAAATCTAGTAGCAGCTAGCTAAAACAAAAAATAAAATTTGACCCGTTTTTGAAAGCGAATACTATTTTCATAACTTTTATTGTTGTGATACAATTGCATTGCAGTGTTAAAAGTACTATTACAGCGTAAAAATGAACGAGGTGAGAAAATGGATTATAAAATCGGTATGATTGTTAAAGGTAAAGTAACTGGTATCCAACCTTATGGTGCATTTGTTGCATTAGACAAAGAAACACAAGGATTAATCCATATTTCCGAATGCAAGCATGGATATGTAAAAAATCTAAATGAAGTTCTAGCTGTTGGCGATGAGATGGATGTGATGATTTTGGATATTGATGAGTATACCAAAAAAATCAGCTTATCATTGAGAGCTTTAGAAGACCAAAGCCACTTTCATTATCACTCTAAGAAAAGAAGACACCGTCAAGAAAAATTGAATCAGGATGGATTCAAAACAATTCGTGATTTAATGCCCCAATGGATCGAAGAAGCAAAAGCAGATGAAAAAAGGCAAGTGAATTAGAAATATAGCCGCTGTTTTAAATACCTAGAGAAGTTTACTGTGTGATTACTTAAAAATTTAAGTGTGAGGTGCTTGAAATGACAGAAAAACAATGGGTAGCCGGAACAATTATGACCCATAACATAGAAGGAAAATATGTGTTTTTAGTAAAAAAAGAAGGCGAAAAATTTTCGTTTCCGTCCACCCAGATTCTGAGTAAACAAACTGGTTTAGCTTGTATTTTAGAAGAGCTAAAGAGTACCCTGGCAATCGATATCCAAAATTTAAATCTTTTTGAATTAACCAATGCTATAGTTGAAGGAAACCGTATCCCGCTTTTTGTATTTGAATTAGCTGATGCCAGTATTCAAACCAATGAGATATTAAAGAATAACTTTTCCCAATTATCTTGGCAACAATCAAGCATCTTGACAGAAACTCTAGAAAATTGGAAAATATCCGGGGTTCCGCAATTTTAATTTAACTATTTCTTAACAGTATTTCTTAGTAGAAATGCTGTTTTTTCTTGCTTTTTTCTTCTAAAACTACTAAAGTTAAGAATGAATGACAGCGTTGCACCTTGATTCACAAATACAAGATAATGGAGTGATTTAAATGGGACATATTAAATTTGATTATTCAAAAATCGAAAAATTTATTCAACCACATGAAATTTCAAACATGCAACAGCAAGTAACAACTGCTAATG